>CAYQTF010000087.1:0-10539 GCA_964420345.1 uncultured Flavobacteriaceae bacterium | reverse complement strand
ATCTTTTAATATAATGTGGTTTTTAATGACTATTTGTTTTAGTTCGTCTATTTTTTTAATGGTTTCTGATTTTTCTTCTTCAAGAACTTCTGTTTTTTTGTAGTATTTTTTGTAAAGTAAGAACACAACTCCTAAAAGCAGGGTTATTATGGCTAGTATTGGTAGTATTGTGTTCATTTTGGTTTTTAATTTATTGTTTTTAATGAAAAGTTTGTCTATTTTTTCTTTAGATTCTTTTGTTTCAAAACTTATTTTTATTTCGTTATTGTCAAGTGCTGTTTCAAAAAATTGAATTTCATTAATTTTTTCATTTTGAAGTTCTAAATAATGTCTTGCACTATCTTTTTTGTTCATTTCTTTATATAACTTATATAACCTATTGTAGATATCATATTGTAATGTTATATTTTTATTTACGTATTTATTATTTATAAATGGTTTTAATAATTTAATTTCATCTTCAGTAGTTACGTTCACGGTTCCTATCATGACTTTTGCAATTTCGGTGTTTATCTTTCTGCTATAAGAATAATATTCATCATTATTATAAGTGTTTAATGCTTTATCATAAAACTGTAAAGAAAGTTCTTGATTATCTAAAAAATCATAACACATACCTAAGGAATGAAAAACTAATTCTTTAAAATAGGAAGGTTTTGGTGTGTTTTTTTCTAATTTAATAAATTCTTTTTCAATTAATTTTTTTTCTATTTCATTATATGGAAAATTATACTTTGATAATAAAAACATGGCATTAAAATACTTATACCAAAACCCATCAATATCATTGATTTTATATTTTAAAAGTTCGTTTACTGCTTTTTGGTAATTTATAATATCAATATCATTATTTATAAAATACTTATTTATTCGCCTTAATGATTCGTTAATTAATATAGTATCTTTGTGTTTTTTAGCAATATTTAGTGCTTTTGAATAATTTTTAAAAGATGATTTATCCTTTTGATTTTTAATTCTAACATAATAATCACCAATATTATTATAGTATAAAACACTATCTATATAATCTGCGTTTAAATTGGTTAAAATACTTTCTGTTTTTTTATTGATACCTGTTTTATAATAAATGTAATCATTTCTAAAAATGGTATAAGTGTTTTTTAATGTGTCTTTTTTATTTAATTTATTAATATTTATTAATTCGTAGCGATTTAGCAAATCAATAATTTTATATCTTTCATTTATTTGAGCGTTCGAAATTGTTATTTTAAAAAACAATAGTATAAAAAACAGAAAGTATTTGTTAAACATCTTTTCCTAGTGTGCTTTTACATTACAGGGTTTTCCATTTTTTCTAATCATGCCTGGAATAGTTTTTATATGAATATCAATAATTCTACCTTTTTTAATTGAAAAACTTTGTTTTAAAGCTAAATCTATGCCTATGTTTTGTTTTTCAACAGTACCAATATAAATATTTAAATCTATTGGTTTATCTTCACTTTCTGGTTTTTTAAATTCCGCAGCAATAATTCTAAAATTAATATTTTTAATGAAATTTACTAATTTAAAATCTACTTCTTCTAAATTATAAATATCCTCATTATCGCTTTCTCCTACTCTAAATTTACCATAAACCTGAAAAGGATTCATTCCATCACTATCGGTTTCGTTATGTAAAAGTTGAAAAATTTCCGATTCTTTTAAGTGTAAGAATGTGTAGATACATTTATTTACATCTTCGTGAGTTTCTGGAATTAAATTTTTGCATTTTTCGTTCATTTTGTTTGTTTTAAAAAGATTTATATTTATTGTGTTATTTATATTTAATAGTTTACCAAATTTTGGTGTTTGTGATAATTCGATTTTAGTGCCATTTCTTTTTAGAAGGTTTTTAATTTGATGTACATTTAATTTTGGGTTATTGTGTTTTAATATAGCAACTGTACCTGTAACAAATGGTGCCGAAAATGATGTGCCAGATTCTTTATTTACATTTTCTTTATTGTATTTATTGGTTTTACCAGTAGAAAATATTCTTTCGCCTGGTGCCCAAATAGTTATTTCTTCACCCCAATTTGAAAATTCAGATTGTTTTGAGTCTAAACCAACCGAACCTACTGTTATTACATTAGATTGATTTTGAGGAAATTTATATTTAATGTTACAACCATCATTTCCTGCTCCAAAAATTAAAATACAATTATTTCTTTCAAAAAAATTTAAAACTAATTTTAATGCTTTTGAATATTCAAATATTTCCCAACTATTATTATATACTTTTACATTATTTTTATACGCTATAAAAAACGCTAAAATTATATCTGAAATATATGTTTTAATATCTGATCCTGGTGCTATTTTAAAAGACATTATTTCAGCAACATTGGTAATACCTATTAAATCTTTATTTTGTGAATTCGCTGCGATAATACCCGCAACTCTAGTACCATGGCCATTTTCATCTTTCACATCAAATTTATCTTTGTTATTAAAAATAGTGAAATTAAATCCGTAAGATCCTTTTTGGGTTGGGTTTTCCCACAAACAATCTTTCAAGTATGGGTGTTTATAATCTATACCTGTATCTAAAACGGCTACTTTTATTTTTCCTGATGGTGAAGTTGATTTAAAAGGTATGTGGTTTATAATATTATACGGATAGTTTTGTGTTTTTATAGAATTAGAGGTTTCTATATTTTTAAAATGTATAACCTCTTGATCTTCTTCTGCAAAAGCAATTAAAGTTTTGCTGTTTAAATCTGATAATAATTCTTTTGTTTCTTCTCTACTTCTTTTTTTGTATTCTAATGCGTAAAACTCACTGTAATTTTCAAAAAATAATTGTGTTGATTTTAAAAATTCTACTGGTTTTGAAATGTTTATATCATTAAAAATATTATTGAATATAGCGGTTTTTTTAGGGTTACCTATAGAATCAAATAATACTATTTTTTCCTCTATAATTTGTTGTTCAATAGAATATCCTTCTTTTAAACCTGCTGTTAAAAAGGGTAAATTTAAACCTATTATAATTCTTGTTTTGTTCATTATAATTTAATGTCTTTTAAACTATATTTAACAACTAAACCGTAATTAATTCTTCTACCTAAACTAACTTCTGAAGCTACTTTAAAAACATCATTTGCTTCTATAAAAATACCACCTAATAATCTGTTTTTAGAAACACTAAAGCTATGAAAACCTAAACCAATAGTTGTATTGTTTTTTTTATCTTCTATTATATGATGTCTAAAATATGGATTTATACTTAGTAAAAAATTACTTTCTCCTTCTGCATTGCTTTTTGCTTTTAAATCTAAGAGATAAATATAATCGAAATTAATATCGTACCTGTTAAATTTTTCGAATTCTCCTACAAGAGCGTTAACTTCTTGTGTAGTTGTAAATTCACCTTGTGTTAAAGTTGAGTCTATTTCTTCCAAACTATATTTTTTAGAACTTAAATTATCTAAATTACTTGTGTAATTATATCTTAAATTTAAACCGAAGAAATGATAACCGTTAATCTGTTTTGTAATACCCGTTTCTAATGAATACTCTTGAAAGTTTTCACCTATAAACCTAGAGTTTATTGTTGTGTTATCTTTACCTAAATCAATAGTGTAATCTGAACCTTTAAAACTAGATCTAAAATAATATAAGTTCTTTATTACTCTTGGTCTCATGTGTTTTGGTAAGTTTGTATCTTCTTTAATTTTTTCCTCGAGCAACTCTTTTAAACTTGAAAGTTTAAAAAATAATTTACGGTTATTTTGAATATATTCTCCATTAATTATTTTTAAATTGTCGTACTTTTCTTTGCTTTTCTTTGCTTTATCTAATTTTTTTACCCATTGTGTTTTGTTGAAAAATTCGAAATTATCATCTATTTCATCTTTGAAATTATTAATAAAAATATTATATAATTTAACTATTTTCGTTTTTTGATTGTTGATTTTTTTAATGAAAAGAACTGTTGTTAATAATGATTTTTTAAAAATTTTAACTTTCGTTGTGATATTAGAACCTTCGGTATGTTTCTCATACTCTAATATTAATATTTTTTTATTTATTTCTGCTTTTTCTTCATACCATTTTTTTAAAATTGAAACATTCGTTATATCTATTTTGGATTCAGAATACAAATCATTATATTTTTTAATATCATCCATCAAATTATCATTAATAGTTAAGTTAAAGGCATTTATAATTTCTTCTAAATTTAATATTATTTGATTTATTTTTTCTAACTTTCCTTCTATTGTCTTGATTGTGCTTTTGGGTTTAATAATTCTTTCAATTTCTTTATTTATATACACTAATGTTTTTTCATTATTAAATCCTTTTACCATACTCTTAAAATCTTCTAAAGGAAAATGTTTTTCTATAAAATTAATTTCGTTTTTGATTTGTTTTTTAAAATCATTTTGTTTTTTTACACTAAAGTAAATTGAGTTTGCAGTTTCTGAGATATTTTTATATTTTTTTTTAACTTCTCTAAAACCAATTATTCCTTTTAAAGCAGTTGATGTTAGCACTTTTTCATCTGATATGAATGTTGTAATGTTTCCACTAGTGAATCCATTTAATTCAAACCCAAAAAGCAGATTGCTTTGTCTTCCTTCATTTATGCTTTCTAGGTTTTCTTTTATTTTATTTACTATTTCAAAAGAATCTTTCAAACCGTTTGTTTGATCAAAAATTGATGCTGTTTTTGGATAATTATTATTAAAAGTTAAAAATTGAATAACCAACCGCTAAACCTGCCCATGGTTTTTTATTAAAGTTCCATTTGCTTACATTTTCTCCAACGCCATAATCATATCCATAAAAAACACCAAAATTTATTTTATTAAAACTATAGGTTATTCCTACACCTGTACTTAAAAGACCTTCGGTAGATGATTTGCCGTCAGTAAATGTTCCGTTTCTTGTGTTGCTTTCTGTTAGAGTAATTGTAGATATTCCTCCAATAAGCCCTACTGAAAACTTCCAAGTATTACTTTTATAATCTACTCCATTATTATAAAAAGAAGTTTTACCCCAAGAACCTCCAACAAAAAAATTAGCATTAATAGATGATGAAAAACTTGGTTCTAATCCTGGTTGTGCAAATCTATACTTTATGGGTATTATTAATGTTGAAACAGACCATTCTTTATGCGATAGCCTAATTGTTGTTTGTAGAGGTATGTCGTAATAAAATTCTGTTTTTTTATTATTTTTATATTCTTCTAATTTTTCACCGTTTTCTTCAAAAATAGTTACTGGGTGACAGCCTTTTAAAAGCCATTTTAGGCACTCTTGTTTCTTTTCAAACCATTTCAATTCTCTTATTAGGTTTGAAATATTTTGACATTTATCTAATACTACTATTATTTTATTCTTCTTTTTATCTAATTTTATATAACCCTGGAAACCTTTTCTATTCTTTCGTCCTGGTATATTGCTTTTAATAGAATGAATTACTGTATGTTTAGTTTCAGTTTTAATTTTAAAATAATTTTTATGGTTTTTATTTAGGGTGTCTTTTACCAAAACTCCCATTATTTTATCACCTACTTTTACTTCTTCGTAATAATGAATAGCAGAGACAGAGATAGTGTCTTTTCTTAAAAATTTAATTTTAAATTCATTTTTCCATTTTTCTTTTTCTTTAAAGTCTAAATTTTTATAATATACAGTGTCAGTGTTTTTAATAGCTGTTTTTAAAACTCTAGCTCTACTTGTTTTTGCTTTAATTCTATATGTTTTTAAAAAGTTTTCTTGCCCATAACTACAAATAGTAAAAGTAAATATAAAAATTATAAAATAATGTTTCATAATTAGTTTTTTAGTTAGTGTTTATAAATATACATTTTTAAATTTACTCCCTGAACCTCTTATTCTTTAAAAGATACTTAGTAACGTGATAGATATGTTGATGATTTGGCCGTCAGTGTACCTACCTTGATTGGTAACCAGTTTTAATACTCTAATCTTTGATAGGTATCGATTATAACTCTCTGACCATTATGACTATACTTTAGATTTACCATTTTTAAATGGTTCTACAATAATATATTTTGGTTTAATAATCCACTTTTTATTTTTATCAACAAAACCGTACCATCCTTTTTTATTTTTTTAAAACTGCTAAACCTTATATTGCCAAAATCACTAATTAGTAAACATTGGTATAGTTATACCTAAAGTAATCCTTGTTCTTTTAAAATCGTCATAGTTGTTTCCTAAAAATGAAGATAAATCTCTTTGTAATGTTATATTTGTATCAAAATCCAGTGCGCCCAAAAACCCAAAGCCAATTTTTACTATCGCTCCGAAATTTGAATTTGGGTCATCATTAATATTTATTCGGTTTAAGAAACTATAATAACCACCCATAGTGATTGTAAGACCAGATGGTGTAATACTTCTCTTATTAGTATCAAATTTATCCTTACCTGTTAATAAATTATATGTAACGGTAATGGGTAACTCAATGTAAGTCAGACCTTCCTCATTATAAAGCGCATCGTCCTCTCCTATTAAAGAAAAAATATAACCAAAAAAAGGAGCATTGATAGCATAATTTAAAACTGTTTTATAGCCTATTCTATTATGACCACTTATACCAACAATTAGATCAAGTCCAAATATATCATTTGGAATAGCAGTACCGTTTTGTGTAGGTTCATTAAAGAAACTATATTGCATATTAAAATCAAAACCTAACCCAAAATTGCTTACTTTCTTACTTTCTTGTGAATAACAATTACTTAACATAATAATTGCAATTAATAAACTAATACTTTTTTTCATAATTTCTTACCTTTTAAGTTAATATAATATGTTTTACCTATTTTATTTGTTACTTTAGATTTACCATTTTTAAATGGTTGAGCATCTATATATTTTGGTTTGATAATCCATTTACCTTCTTTATTTACAAAACCGTACCAACCTTTTTTGTTTTTTTTAACTGCTAAACCTTCTTCGGAAAAATCACTCATAATTTCTTCTTTTAAAGTTGCTTTTTTGTCTTTTACGTGTTTTTCATTTCTAGCCATTCTAATCTTCCAACTTCTAAAACGTGCTTCTTGTCTTGCACGTTGTTTTGCTGGGTCAACTTCAAATAAACGTGCAATATTTTGAACGTCATTTTGAAATTGTTGAGAATTAAAATATTCCATACTTTGACTTCTTGTACTTTGAGGAGCAACAGTGTTCTTAGATAAATATGAATATGTATTGCCATCAACACCTGGTAAAATTTGAGTGTGTGGTTTTACAGTATTTCGTTCTAATTCATCTGCTGAACGTAATAACCAATCTTTGTAATTTTGTTCATGAACATATTCTACTTGCATAGAATTTGCTTCTGCTCGTATGCTTTCAGGTGTGGTTCGTCCATTATATTTCTTTATAACGGCTTGTTTTCTATATTCATTCTGGTTGACTCTTATATTATCTGCAACTGATTTTTTATATTCTTTTTTTAAAAATTCTCGCCTTTCATCACTTATGCCTGACTCACGCATTAAATCTATAATTTGCCTCTTATCTTTATCATATATAGTATTATTTCTAACAATATGACTATTACTATTTTCTGTTTTACGATTTGCATTTTCCTGCCTTTTCTTATATTCTTTATCTAACCGTTCTTTATTTTCTTTTTTCTTATTTTCATTCTCAATTTTTTTCTTTTCTTGTTGAGCAAGTTTTTTTTCTTCGGTATTTTTTATATTTTCTCTTTCAAGTTTGTTTATTTTGTTTTGCCTTTCTTTTTCTTCTTTTTCCTTTTTTAATGCTTCTTTTTTTTCTAACTCAATTTTTCTTTTTTCTTCTTTTATTTTGGCTAATCTAGCATTTTCCTTTTCTTTTTTTTTAGCCAATGCTGCTTTTTCTTTCTCTTCTTTAATTCTTTTTATTTTATTTTCGTGCCTTGCCATTGCAGACCTAATCTCTCTTAAAGCAGAACCTGTAACATTAGAAATGCTTAAATAAGAAACTTCTCCTGTTTGTTCCCAATAATTAATATCTGTTTTTTTTTGCGTTTTATTATGTAAGTCTTTAGCACTTTGACTAAAATGAACTTCTAGGTTAGAGCCACTACCTTTAAAATCACCTCTAACAGAATAGCCGTCTATACTCATTGTTGCAGTTCCGTTTACACTAAAAAACCCATTAGAATGATGTGGAAGTGCTAATGGGAAATCTTCAATATTACCTGCTGCATAACTATAACCATTTCGAGTATTTACTACAACTCTTTCAATGACTACCTCTTTATTTTTCACTAAAAGATATGCGCTACCTACTGCTGTTGGTTGTGTTTTAAATTTAACATAACCTGAAATACCATCTGAAGTTTGAAAGCGTTCAATGTGATTTTCAGTTTTTTGACTAAAAGCACTTATTGACAAAAATAAAGTTAAAATGATTAATTTAATATTCTGTTTCATAATTTAAAATGATTAATTTAATGTTTTCTTCTTATACTTATAAATATAGTTTTAATTTTAAATACACTATTTTAAAATGTTGTTGAAAAATTTCTAGATGATAATTTTATATTACCATTTAATGATATTTCAATACTATTTTCTCCACATTTTATAATATTCTGGTTTGTTTTTATGTTTTTTGAAAAACATATTTTTTCTTCTAAAAGACACCCTTTATTACTTACAACTTTTTTTCCTTTAATTATTTCGAAATCGTATGAATCTTTACCATCTGTTAGGGTTAATTTTAACTTACCTTTCGTTGAAATATCAATAGAAACACCACCACAAGAGCCTATTGCACTTAACTCACCATTATTAGTTATACAAAATTCTAAATCACATAATTCATTAGATTCATCTACATATTTTATAAAGTCATCTTCACTCTTAAATTTAACTTTATAACTTTTTCTGTTAAATTTAAATTCTACTTTATATTTTTCTACCTTTATTAATTTTTTATAATTTAATAATGCTGAATTTGTTTTTCTACCTTTTAAACCATCTAGATTACCTTTGTAAAAACCAATTTTTTTTAATTCAGTTTGATATTTTAATACTTCATATCCATTTGAAATTAGATGTCCATTTTTATTAACTAATTTTATATTTTGTGCGTTTTTTAAATCAATGTTTTTTAATTTTGAATGAAAAAATATTCTATTGTCAATATAGAAAATAATATCAGAATTTATTGCATTTTCTAATAATAAAGATAATTCATCAGTTTTTGGATAATAAAGTTCATCAAAAACCAAATTAACACAATAATCATAAATATCTAACCCTATTTCATCTATATTATATAAAATCTTTGTTGGGTATTTTTTACCAGGTTTTTTATAATTAGAATATACATATATAAATGTTTTTGATTTTATGGTTTTATAAGTTATAAATACTTTTATTTTATTAAAATTATTTCCTGTTACATTGTTTTTTTTAATTAGTTTTTCTCCTATAGACTGAATATTACCTGTACTTTCAATTGTTAAATTTTCACAAACGACACCTTGTGTGTATGCTGTTTGATTAAATAATAAAATAAATATTATGGTAATTAATATATTTGTTTTCATAATAATATAATTTTGTTTTTCTACTTATTAAATGATGTTATTGTTTTTATAAAAGACTTTAGGTGGTTTTAAACTTTCTTTATTAATCAACTTAATAATATATATTTTTTCATCTTGTATCATTATAATTTATGTAAACTATTTTCTTTAATAAACTCCTCCTGCATAACAATATGATATGTTTCCTCTATTATCATCATGATCACCATCTGTATCATTTGTATATACATAGTATGTAAATCCTTTTTTTGTCTTAATATAATAGGTTTTATCTTCTTCACAAACTCCAGTAAAATATGTTCTTGCTCCTGGAGCATCTTCAAATATTACCATTTGATATTGATACATTTTTTTGCTCGGAAATGTAAATCTTCTTGTTGAAGGTTTGTAGTTTCCACAAGTATTTAAAATGTTTGGTGGATGTATTCCTGTACTCCAGTTTGCATTAGTAAATCTTATATATAAAGTTCCTCCTGTACCAATTCCTATTTTATTTGGACCTTTAGAACTTCCATTTTCAAAACAAATTAGTTTATCTGCTAAATCTTTATAATTATTAATACTATTTTTTTCTATAATATTTTTAAAAGGAACTATATTTTGTTTAGTAAAAGAAATTAAATTTGTTAATTCAATAAAATTAGATTTGTTTTTTTCTAATTCATTTAAATAAATATTTTTAATTGATTCTTTAGTATCAACAAAGGTTTCTTTATTAAATTGAATACTTTTTACCTCTTTATTTAAAGGTTTATCACAAGAATAAATTATTATAAAAATAATTAATAAATAGATTTGTTTTTTCATTTTTAAAAATTTTAAAGTTATTATTATTAAGTGTAACACCAATATTTTAATCGTTAAGTATTTATTATAGTCGGTTTGTTTTTTTATTACTTTTTTTATATCAATAGTATTTCAACACCACAAACATAAAGGCATTAAAACCTTAAAAACAAAAAAATGTCGTGAATGACGTAATAAATAGCGTGAATAACGTAAAC
>CAYQTF010000086.1:0-10571 GCA_964420345.1 uncultured Flavobacteriaceae bacterium | reverse complement strand
GCGCCTTTTACTAAACCTGCAATATCAACTATCTCAACTACTGCTGGTTGCACTTTTTCAGGATTAACTAATTCTGCTAATTTATCTAAGCGTTTATCTGGCACATTTACCACACCAACATTTGGCTCGATTGTACAAAAAGGAAAGTTTGCACTTTGTGCTTTCGCATTAGACAAACAATTAAATAAAGTTGATTTTCCTACGTTTGGTAAGCCTACAATTCCTGCTTTCATGTTTTTTATTTTCTCGCAAAGGCGCAAAGTCGCCAAGCGTATTATTTTAAGTTCGCAAATATAAAACGATTAAACGAATACACGAATAAACAAACCAACAATTTATTCATCCACTTTCAACCTAGCAGTTGCTAAATTATTAGTATCCTCAAATTTATCATGAATAAATTTCAAATAACCAGTAATACCAATCATTGCGGCATTATCTGTAGTATATTCTAATGGCGGAATAAATGTTTGCCAACCAAAACGTTTTTCGGCTTCTTTTAATTGCTTTCTTATTTCTGAATTTGCCGAAACGCCTCCAGCAATTGCTATTTGTTTAATACCAGTTTGTTTTACTGTTTTTTTTAATTTATCCATTAAAATGGAAACAATTCCGTTTTGAATAGATGCGCAAATATCATTAAGATTTTCTTCTATAAAATTAGTCCCGAGACTTCGGGATTCTTTTACATTCTTCTGCACAAAACGAACAACGGCAGTTTTAAAACCACTAAAACTAAAATCTAATAAGTTTTTGGTTTTTGGTTTCGGAAAAGGATATTTATTTGGATTACCATTTTTCGCATATTTATCTATTAATGGTCCGCCAGGATATGGTAAACCTAATATTTTAGCCGATTTATCGAATGCTTCGCCAGCGGCATCATCTAATGTTTCGCCTAAAACTTCAAAATCAAAATAAGAAGTTACTTTTACTATTTGTGTGTGACCTCCAGAAATGGTTAAGCAAATAAATGGGAAGGTTGGATTTACTTCCCGCTGATTTCGCAGATTTTCGCAGAATTGGGTGGTTTGTTTTTTGTTTTTTTTTCTTTGAGATTTATTTGAGATTTGTTTTTTGAGATTTGGAATTTGAATAAAATGAGCAAGTATATGTGCTTGCATATGATTAACTGCTATCAACGGAATATCCAAACTCATAGCAAAGGTTGTTGCAAATGAAGTGCCAACTAATAACGAACCCATTAATCCTGGTCCACGTGTAAATGCAATTGCATTTAATTGTTTTTTAGTCACATTTGCTTGCTCTAATGCTTGTTGGACAACTGGTACAATATTTTGTTGATGCGCTCTTGACGCTAATTCTGGTACTACTCCACCATATTTTTGATGTATTTCTTGGTTTGCAACAATATTACTCAATACAATATCATTGCATAAAACTGCAGCACTTGTATCATCACAAGAAGACTCTATGGCTAATATGTAGGTGTTTTTTTTAGTTTGCATTAAGTGGCAAAAGTAAGTTAAAATAATTATAAAATAAAAGTAATTAAGGCACGAAAATTGTATTTTTACGTTCTAATAAAAATACCTTTACATTAAAAGAACAAAGAAAATATTAAAACGCTTTTTTCTGCTATTATTATTTTTAATAATAGTGTTAATTATTGTTCTTAAAATTCCTTCCGTTCAAAATAATATAGCGCAAAGAGCAACAAAGTTTATAAATAAAAAATACAACACAAGTATTGTTATTGATAAAATCGATTTATCTGGCTTAACTGCAATTAAATTAAAAGGCGTAGTTATAAAAGACCATCATGATTATCCGTTTATTCAAATAAACAAATTAATTACCTCAACTTTTGACTATAAAAACTTACTAGATAACAAATTAAATTTAGGCGATATTACTTTAGATGGTCTAAATTTTGTTTTAAAAACGTATAAAGACGAAAAGTTAGCTAATATTAATGTTTTTGCTGACAAGTTTAATTCGAAAAAACCTAGTGGTAAAAAAACAATTCCTTTTGTACTTAACTCTACAAAATTAACTATTAAAAACTCCAAGTTTTACTTATACAATGAAAATTCTCATACAAAACCTATTGCATTTTACGAAGAATTAAATGCTACTGTAAACAATTTTAAAGTTGATGGCCTAAATATTTATGGTGAAATTTCTAAAACAAGTTTTGTAGATAATCATAAGATTGTCGTAAAAGAGTTTGTAAGTTATTTTACTTATACTAACAAACAAATGCTTTTTAAAAACACGTTTTTAAAAACGAAACATTCCGATATTAAGTTAGATATGACTTTTGATTATGGACCAAAAGACTTATCCGATTTTAATAATAAGGTGCTAATTAACGCAACTATTAAAAAAGCGAATATCTCTTTAAAAGATTTACGAAATTTCTATGCAGAATTAGGCAGGTCGGATAAATTACACTTTTCAACAAAATTTAAAGGTACTTTAAATAATTTTAAATTAAAAAATGTACAATTAATCTCGGATAAAAATACTATTGTAAATGGTGATTTTCATTTTAAAAATGTACTAAATACTAAAAAAAGATTTTCTTTAAAATCAAATATAAATAATTTAACTTCCGATTATGACTATTTAACAGCATTGTTACCAAATATTTTAGGAAAAACATTACCTAGTAGTTTTAAGATGTTTGGTAGATTTAAATTAAAAGGACAATCGTTTATTACCAAAGAAAATATAGATGCTCAATTAGAAATTCAATCGGATTTAGGCACAACAATTTCCGATTTAAAAATCAATAATATTGATGATATTGATAATGCAACTTATAAAGGTAAGGTCGAATTAATAGATGTAGATTTAGGGAAAATTATTAAAGATTCTTTAGTTGGTAAATTATCTTTAATTGCAGATGTTAACGGAAAAGGTTTTACCATAGAAACCTTAAATACGACTTTAAATGGTCATATTTCAAAACACCAATATAAAGACTATACTTATAATAATATTACTATAAATGGTCGTTTTAAAAACCAACATTTTGATGGTGATTTAGCCATAGATGATCAAAATATTAAAATGACATTTAAAGGTTTAGCAGATTTAACTTCAGAGATAACCACTTTTAAATTTAAAGCAAATGTTGCTTATGCAAATTTTAATGAATTACATTTATTTAAAAAGTATAAAAAATCTACTTTAAAAGGTAAAATAGATATTGATATTAAAGGCAACTCTATTGATAACATTATTGGTACAATTAAGTTTAAAGATGCTTCATACACCAATCATTTAGAAGAATTTACATTTAAAAAATTTAATATTTCTTCTAATATTAAAGATAAAATTAGAACCTTAAAAGTAAATTCTAAAGATATTATTGATGGTAGTGTTATCGGTAAATTTAAATTTGAAGAGTTGCCAAAATTAGCAAAAAACTCTTTAGCAAGTATTTACACACATTATAAATCAGACTCCGTAAGTGTTGGGCAATTTTTAAAATTCAATTTTAAAATATACGATAAAATTATAGGCGTTTTTTATCCAGAAATAAAATTAGGAAAAAACACATCTATTAGAGGGCAAATAAATTCCGATAAAAAAAAATTCAAACTTACTTTTAAATCGCCTAGTGTTGCGATGAAAGATAATTTAATCGAAAAAATTAGATTGCAAATTGACAATAAAAATCCTTTATATAATACCATTTTAAGTGTTGAAAAAATTAAAACAAAATATTATAATGTCGCAGACCTTAATTTGGTTAATGTAACTTTAAATGACACACTATTTTTACAAACCGATTTTACAGGAGGAAAAGATTTAACCGAAAAATTTAATTTAAGTCTATTTCATACTATAAACAGCGAAAACAAATCGGTTATTGGTTTTAAAAGATCGGCTATTGAATATAAAAATCAAAAATGGTTTATTAATAAATCTAATAACAACCTTAGTAAAGTGATTATTAATAATACTTTTCAAAACTTTGATTTTAAAAAAATCGAAATGATTTCTGGATCACAAAAAATAGATATAGTTGGTAAGATTTTAAATAAAAATAATAAAGAATTCCATGTGAATTTTCAAAATCTATCTTTAGACAAAATTGCACCTAGAATAGATAGTTTAAAAATAAATGGTATTGTAAAAGGTAACTTCGATTTTAAACAGGTTAATGGTAAAACGATTCCTGAAATAGATTTGAATATTTCAGATTTGTCAATTAATGAATTTCAGCAAGGCATTTTAAATATTACCGCAAAAGCAGACAATACATTTAAAAAATATGATTTTAAAGCAACACTTATTAAGGATAATATTAAAACTATTAATGCTTCTGGCAATGTAGATACAAGTCCTAAAAACGCAACTATTTCCGCAATATTAAATTTAAAAGATTTTGATATGGCACCATATAGTGCTTTAGGTGGTTCTGCAATAAATAATTTAAGAGGTACTATTTCGGGTAGCACAAGATTAACTGGCTTACTAAAAAATCCTGAAATGCTAGGCAAACTATTTTTAGAAAATGCGGGATTAAGTTTTCCGTATTTAGCAGTAGATTACGAAGTAGTTGGCAAACAAAAAATAACCCTACATAACCAAGAATTTAATTTTAATCAAACTAAATTAAAAGACACCTATTTTCAAACAGAAGCAACTTTAACAGGTACGATAAAACATACCGAATTTAAAAAATGGTACTTAGATTTAGGTATATCTTCGGATAATTTTTTAGTTTTAAACACAAAAGAAGATGATGATACACCTTATTTTGGCACAGCATTAATAGATATTATTGAAGATGATGGCGGTGCAACAATAAAAGGTTTTACCGATGGTTTAACTATAAAAGTAAATGCAAAAACAAATCCAAATACACTATTTGTTGTTCCTTTAAGTGATGTAAATACCATAGAAGAAAACAAATTAATCCGTTTTGTAAATAAAGTAAAAGATGGCGAAGATTTAGGCAGACCAGACGAAATTGTATTTGATAAAAAAGGTCTAACATTAATTTTTGCTTTAGAGGTTACTCCAGATGCACAAGCAGAAATCGTAATCGATAAAGTTACAGGTAGTGTTTTAAAAGGAAGAGGATTTGCATATTTAGATATTGAAATAAATACCAATGGTAAGTTCGAAATGGCAGGAACTTATATTGTTGATCAAGGCGAATACCAATTAAAAAATATCATAAATAAAACATTTACTGTAAAAGAAGGTGGAAAAATTACTTGGAATGGTAGTCCGTTTGATGCCTTTTTAGATATAGAAGCAGTAAATAGAGTCCAAGCAAACCCATCTATTTTATTAGAAAATGTACAAGGCACAAGAGATATTGACGTAGATTTAATTACAAAAATAACAGGTAATTTATACGAACCACAAATGAAGTTTGATATTAATTTGCCTAATGCAAGCTCGATTGTACAGTCCGAATTAGCCTTTAAAATTAACGATGAAGACAAAAAAATGACACAATTTTTATCGCTATTGAGTTCAGGTACATTTATAAATTTTGATAATGTAGATTTTGCGAATAGCGGAAACTCTTTTTTAATTGGTACATTATCTGAAAGAATTTCATCCGCAATTTCAAATCTATTGCGTAATAAAAACGATAAATTTCAAATAGGTTTTAATCTAAATATTGGTGATGAAAATAGATTAAATAATTTAAGAACCGATGATCAAGTTGGATTAACATTACAAACAAAAATTTTAAAAAAAATAACTTTAAATGGTGTGGTTGGTGTGCCAATAAATTCTAATTCTCAATCTGGAGTTATTGGTGAAATTGAAGCAGAATTACCATTAAATAAATCCGAAACGTTTAAAGCAAAAATGTATAATCGTAGAAACGAAATAGAATTTGATGTTTTAGATACCGAAGGTTACACGCAAGGTCTAGGATTATCCTATCAGTTTAATTGGGATACTGGCGCTGAATTTTTAGAAAAAACTGGTTTAAAACGAACACAAGAACAAAAAGATAAAATTAGATTAAAAAAACAATTGCGAAGAAAAAATAGAGATAGTTTACAAATGAAAAAGAGAGATAGTTTACTAAAGTTAAAGCAAAGAAAATTGATTAATTTCACTTCTAATTAATTGTGACTTCTGTAATTTTTGTGTGCAAAAAAAAACACAAAAGACACAAAAGAAAACAAAAGTTAAATCTGTGAATTCTGTGAGTTCTGTGAGTTCTGTGTGAAAAACAAAACCATAAAAAGAAAACAAAAGAAAACAAAAATTAAATCTGTGAATTCTGTGAGATTTGTATGCAAAACAAAAACCACAAATTTAATATTCTACAAAAAAAACTTTCCGTACCTTTACATTTCGCAAAAAAATAAATGACTAAGCAAATAAAAAAAATAGCAGTAATGACTTCTGGCGGAGATTCGCCTGGAATGAACGCTTGTTTAAGAGCAGTCGTAAGAACTTGCGCTTATTATCATATAGAATGTATTGGTGTTTTTAGAGGTTATCAAGGTTTAATTGAAGGTGATTTTAAAACTATGAATGCACGTTCTGTACATCATATTATTCAAAAAGGAGGCACAATTTTAAAAACTGCTAGATCCGAAGAATTTAGAACTAAAAAAGGTAGAGAAAAAGCATATAACCAATTAGTTAACAACCATATAGACGCATTGGTTTTAATTGGTGGCGATGGCACTTTTACAGGTGGCATGTTGTTTAATCAAGAATTTAATTTCCCGTTAATTGGTGTTCCTGGCACAATTGATAATGATATTTTTGGCACAGATTATACCATAGGTTATGATACTGCATTAAATAATGTTATTTATGCAATCGATAAAATTAGAGATACCGCAAGTTCTCATAATCGGTTATTTTTAGTCGAAGTTATGGGTCGTGATGCTGGTTTTATTGCATTAAATTCTGGTATTGGCGCTGGAGCGGAAGAAATTTTAATTCCAGAAGAAAAGTTAGGTTTAAACAGACTTTTAGAATCACTAAAACGAAGTCGTCGTAGCGGAAAATTATCTAGTATTGTAGTAGTTTCCGAAGGTGATAAAATTGGTAAAAACGTATTTGAATTAGCAGAATACATAGAAGAAAATTTACCCGAATACGAAGTTAGAGTTTCTGTTTTAGGACACATGCAACGTGGTGGCGCACCAAGTTGTTTCGACAGAGTTTTAGCTTCAAAATTAGGCGTAACAGCAGTAGAATTATTATTAGATAACAAAACCAATTTAATGGTTGGTTTAACTAATAATAAAATAAAAACGATTCCTTTAGAAAAAGCAGTCAAAGGAAATCATGAAATTAATAAAGAATTATTAAGAATGTCTGATATATTATCAGTTTAAAAATAAATAAAAATGATTAAAGTAGGAATAAACGGCTTTGGAAGAATTGGTAGATTAGCATTTAGATCCGCAGTACAAAGAGAAAATATACAAGTAGTTGCTATAAATGATTTGTTAGAAGTAGATTATTTAGCCTATTTATTAAAATACGATTCCGTTCACGGAAGATTTAATGGTACTGTAGAAGTTAAGAATGGCGATTTAATTGTAAACGGTAATACTATTAGAGTTACCGCAGAAAGAAATCCTGAAAATTTAAAATGGAATGATGTTAAAGCAGACTATATTATAGAAGCTACAGGTTTTTTTGTTACCAAAGAAAAAGCAAACTTACATATAAAAGGTGGCGCAAAAAAAGTAATTATTTCCGCACCATCTAAAGATGCACCAATGTTTGTTATGGGCGTAAATCATAAAAATTTAAAAGCAGACGATACTATTTTTTCTAATGCTTCATGTACAACCAATTGTTTAGCGCCAATTGCAAAAATATTAAATGATAATTTTGGTATTGTGGAATGCTTAATGACAACAATACACGCTGCAACATCATCTCAAAAAACTGTAGATGGACCATTAAAAAAATGGCGTAGAGGAAGATCTGCAATGAATAATATCATACCAACAACTACTGGTGCCGCAATTGCAGTAACTAAAGTAATACCCGAATTAAAAGGCAAAATGGATGCCATGGCGTTTAGAGTGCCAACTGTAGATGTTTCGATAATTGATTTGACTGTAAGGTTAGAAAAAGCAACTTCGTATGAGGAAATTAAAAAAGTAATGAAAAATGCTTCCGAAAATGAGTATAAAGGTATTCTTGGTTATACCGAAGATGAAGTTGTTTCACAAGATTTTGTTTCGGAAACAAGAACTTCCGTTTTTGATGCTGGTGCGGGAATAGAGTTAAATCCAAATTTCTTTAAAATTATTTCTTGGTACGATAATGAGTTTGGCTATGCAACTAAAATAGTCGATTTGTTAGAGTATTCGGCAAGTTTGTAAACATATAATGAACCCTTCAAGCGTTAATATCTTTATAAGTATTAACGCTTGAAGGGTTAAACGAATTAACAAATAAAAAACCCAATTCTGCGAAAATCAGCGAAATCTGCGGGAAACCCAAACAAATAAAATGCAACTAAAAACAATTTTAGTAGATGATGAAAAAAATGCAAGAGAAATTCTTAGGAATTATCTTACAAAATACTGTCTAAATATTACGATTGTTGGTGAAGCCGAAAATATTAATGAAGCATTAAAATTGACTAAAAAACAACCGATAGATTTAGTTTTTTTAGATGTTGAAATGCCTTATGGCAATGCTTTTGATTTTATAGAGCAATTAAAAAACCCAGATTTTGAAATTGTTTTTGTAACCGCTTACGATCATTATGCTATGGATGCTTTAAATAATCATGCAGCATTTTACTTAACCAAACCAATCTCAATTGATAATTTGATTAAAGCTGTAGATTATGTAACCGATATTAAGGAAAAAGAAAATGCTTTACAGAATAAAGTATTAGTACCTAAACTAAAATCTATTGCTGGTAAAATATCTATTCCAACACAAAATGGTTTTGAAGTTTTAGATATACAATCTATTATTTACGCTAAAGCGGATGATAATTACACTTTATTATTTTTAGAAGATAACACAAAGAAATTAGTAAGTAAAACTTTAAAGTATTTTGAAGATGCATTATCGGATAACGGCTTTTCAAGAATACATAAATCACATTTAGTAAATATAAATTGTATTACAAAATATAATAAAGGCAAAGGTGGCACTATAGAATTGTCTAACGGAAAAGAATTGTCGGTTTCTGCAACTAAAAAGTCTAAATTATTAGCCTATTTTAAATAAAAATGGATTTATTAAATAAATTAAATCAAAAATTACGAGCAAGTACTATTGTAAATAAATTAATTTACAGTTTTGTTATTGTTTTTATTGTAGAAAACTTAATTCAAACCTTTTATCACTTTAATAGTGGTCAAGGTTTAAATTTTTTTACGGAGTTTTTTTCTCTTTCGGCATCCTCAGATAATTATTTACAAAAAATATTAAATTTAGTTACCTACAGTTTTTTACACGGCGATTTTATTCACTTAATTTTTAATTTAATTGTCTTTTATTATTTTTCTAATTTGTTTGTAGATTTTTTTAGTCAAAAAAAACTATTAAAATATTTTATATTAGGAAGTATTTTTGGCGGCATTTTATTTTTATTAAGTAATTATTATTTTATAATTATTAGAAATGATCAAGCATATTTAGTTGGTGCATCTGCTGGAATTTCAGCAATAATTGTTGGTTTAGCAACAAAAATGCCTAATTACGAAATGAATTTTAGGTTTATTGGTTATGTTAAATTATGGGTATTAGCGGCAATCTGGATAGTTTCAAATATTGTACTTATGCACAATGGTAACGAAGGCGGAAAGTTTGCACATTTAGGTGGTGCTTTTACTGGGTTTTTATTGACTAAATATTTTTCTAACAATAATAATTTAAGTGATTTTTCGTTTATAAAAACGAAACGTTCAAATTTAAAAACGGTTTACCGAAAATCAGATTCTAATCTTTCACAGCATCAAAAAGATAACTTAAAACAACGAAAAATAGATGCATTATTAGACAAAATAAGCAAATCTGGTTATGAAGTACTTACAGAAGACGAAAAGAGTTTTTTAGATTCAGCAAGTAAAAATTAATATGAAAAATTTATCCATTCTAAATAAATTGATTTATTTTATCAATTATATTTTCGCAATACTTTTATTGTTTGGGTTTGTGATGCCTTATATTAGTCCTAATATATTCCCAAAGTTAGTAGTTTTTAGTTTGGCTGTTCCTATTTTGTTTATTATTAACATTCTGTTTGTTTTATATTGGTTAGTTCAATTAAAAAAACAATTCATACTTTCTGTAATATGTTTATTGTTAGGTTTTTTTGTTTCTTCTCCGTTTTATAAAATCAGTAAAAAAGTAGTAAAAAGTAATAATGAAATTAGCATTATGAATTATAATGTTAGAATTTTTAACGCATATAATTGGTTGAAAGATAAAGATATTCCATCAAAAATGGAAGAATTTATTACTTCAGAAAACCCAGATATTTTATGTGTACAAGAATATCATACCAAAGGAAAAAATTTATTTAATTTTAAATATAAACATGTAGTTAAAAGTACGGCAGCAAGAAATTTTGGTCAAGCAATTTATTCTAACTACAAAATAGTAAATAAAGGTTC
>CAYQTF010000085.1:3125-10721 GCA_964420345.1 uncultured Flavobacteriaceae bacterium | reverse complement strand
CCTTTTGTTTTCCAAGCAATCATTTTATCACTAACTTGTTTAATAACTTTCGCAGGATTACCAACGACTAAACTTCGCTTTGGAATAATTGTTTTTGCTTTTACAAATGCCATTGCACCAACAATACTTTCGTCACCAATTTCGGCATCGTCCATAATCACCGTATTCATACCAATTAAAACATTTTTACCAATATTTGCACCGTGAATTATTGCTCCGTGTCCAATATGTGCACTTTCTTTAAGAGTAATTGATTTTCCTGGAAACATATGAACGGTACAATTTTCTTGTACATTAACGCCATCTTCCAAAATAATTTGTCCCCAATCACCACGTATTGCTGCTCCTGGACCAATATAACAGTTTTTGCCAATAATAACATTGCCTGTTACTGCTGCTAAAGGATGAACGAAACTGCTTTCGTGGATTACTGGTATGTAGTTATTGAAACTGTATATCATATTATTTTTAATCTTTATCTATTGGAGATTGGAGATTAACGATTTTTGATTTTTGAATTACAAAGCAGTTCGCTAAATCTTCGGCCTCAAGTCGTTAATCATATTTCTATTTCTTAGTTCACATTTCACATCACTTTTAAATCAAAAATCGTTAATCTCCAATCATTAATCGTTAATCGTTTTTAATTATTTAAACCGTTTCAACGTTTTTTTAGTAAAATCTGAAAGCACTAATTGCCCAGAAATTTTTGCTCGTTCTGCTAACAATTCATCCCAATCATCAGTTCCTTTCCAAAACATTTGCTTCATTTTTTGCATCGCTTCTTGGTTGTAAGTACATAAATTTTCTGCGAATATTTTTACTTCATTATCTAGTTCTTCTGTACTTTCGTAAACTTGTGTATAAAGTCCTTTTACTTTTGCCCATTCTGCGGAATAAAAACTATTTGCATCTATGGCGATTTGTGACATGCCGCTTACACCTAATTTGCGTTCTATTGCTGGACCAACTACAAATGGACCAATACCAACATTTAATTCACTTAATTTTATAGTCGCAAATTTTGTTGCCATACAATAATCGGTTGCTGCTGCTAAACCAACGCCTCCGCCAACTGTTTTTCCTTGAATTCTACCAATAATAAATTTAGGGCATTTTCGCATAGCATTAATCACATTTGCAAACCCTGAAAAGAAAATTTTACCAATTTTTTCATCATTAATGCTCATGAGTTCTTTAAAACTTGCTCCTGCACAAAATGTTCGATCTCCGCCACTTTTTAATACAATGATTTTTATAGCATCATTTTTACCTGCATTAGTGATTGTATTGGCTAATTTTGCTAATAATTCACCTGGTAAAGAATTATGCGCAGGATGAAAAAACTCGATAGTTCCAACCTGGTTTTCTATATTTAATTTTACGTATGGTTTTAAATCACTCATATTTTATTTTTTTCCTTCCTGTGAAAACAGGAATCTTATTTAATTTACTTTTTTTTTATTATTTTAATGGATAAAACCATTTTAATAATTTCAACCCTTTCAGCGTTATTATTTATACGGATATTAACGCTGAAAAGGGTTCTAAACGATAACTATTTATCATCATTTACCACTAATTTTATCTTAGTACCCTTTTTTAGATTCCTGTTTTCACAGAAATAATAAACTATAATAAATCAAACTGTTCAAAATGATGATTCAAATGTTTTCTTTCCAACAAAAACCATTCATATTTATTTAATTCTCCAAAAACCACATTTTTTGTTTTGATTTCTCGGTTTTCTTTAAAGTAGTTTAGATATCTTTCTCTTGCTTCTCTAAATTTTAATTTTGCGATATCTAAATTTTCATGTTTGACATTCTCAATATCCGATTGTTTATTTAGTGGAAACTCATGATCTTGTGGCATTTTTTTATAATCATATAAAGTAGCATGTATTTTTTCCAATATTTTTTCTGGAGTTGAAATTTCAAAATCTTGAATTTCACCTGAAGCAATTCTATAGGTATATTCTATATGTTCTAACATTTGTTGAGGATTCATTTTCCCCCATTTCGGTTTACTGTTTTCGATTAATTTAGTTAAACAATTTTCTATTTTAGCATCAGTCATTTCCACTAAAGTGTTTTGCTTTTTCTGAACCATCGTTAGAATGGTCGCAATTGCAACTAATTCATCTTCCGAATCAAAAACTTCTACAAACCATTTTACGATTCCACATGGATGTTCTGCACCATTTACATCTCTATCTATTTTTTGTTTACAAGTTAAACGCACATAAACCGTATCGTTGTGATATAATGGTCTTAAAAAACGACATTCTTCTAAGCCGTAATTGGCAGCAACTGGTCCTTTATTTGGATATACAAATAATCCAGCTGCAGCGGAAATAATGAAATAACCATGAGCAGTTCTTTTTTCAAAAATACTTCCTTCTAAAGAAGTAATATCTGTATGTGCATAAAAATGATCCCAAGTTAAATTGGCAAAATTGATAATGTCCGTATCCGTAAAAGTTCGTTTATGTGTTTTTAACGACATTCCTGGTTCAATATCTTCCCAATGATATTTAAACGGATGTTGTGGTGCTTCTTTATATTTAGAATTAGGTTGATAAATACCTGTGATTTCGGTTAAAGTTGTTGGCGATCCTTGAATTGCAGTACGTTGCAAATAATGTTTTACACCTCTAATTCCTCCCATTTCTTCGCCTCCACCAGCACGTCCTGGACCACCATGAACTAACGATGGTAATGGCGAACCATGACCTGTACTTTCTTTTGCATTCTCTCGGTTTAATACTAAAATTCGTCCGTGATGACTTGCTGCATTTATAACGTATTCTTTTGCAGTTTTATCATTATTTGTTATAATGGAAGAAACTAATGATCCTTTACCCATTTGTGCTAAAGTAATCGCTTCGTCTAAATTTTTATATGGCATTATGGTACTTACAGGTCCAAATGCTTCACGTTCATGAACAGTTAAATTCTTAAACGGATGATCTTCACGTAGTAAAATCGGACTCATAAAAGCGCCTTTTTTAGCATCTGCACCTATGGTTTTTATAGTGTCTAAATTTCCGTAAACTATTTTGGCATGTTTTGCTATATCTTGCACACTTTTTTTAACTTCTTCGACTTGCTCTTTGCTTATTAAAGAACCCATTCTAACTTCTTTAAGTCTTGGGTCACCAATAGTTACTTTATCTAATGCATTGCTTAATGCAATCTGAACATCATCTATTAAATTTTCTGGCACTAAAATTCTTCGTATTGCGGTACATTTTTGTCCGCATTTTACGGTCATTTCTTTTCGAACTTCTTTGATGAAAATATCAAATTCTGGTGTTCCTGGCACAGCATCTTCACCTAAAACAGAAGCATTTAAGGAATCTGCTTCCATCGTAAACGGAACGGATTCTTGAATAATTCTTGGATGTGCTTTAAGTAATCTACCAATTGTAGCAGAACCTGTAAACGTTACTACATCTTGAGATTCTACGGTATCTAAAATGTTTTTTACAGTTCCGTTAATAATTTGAAGTGCTCCTTCCGGAAGAATACCAGAACTAATGATTTCTCTTGCAACAATTTCTGCTAAATAGGAAGATGATGGCGCAGGTAAAACAACTGCAGGAACTCCAGCCATCCAATTTACGGCACATTTTTCTAACATTCCCCAAACAGGGAAATTAAATGCGTTTATATGAACCGCAACTCCTTTTTTAGGCACCATAATATGATGTGCCATAAAACGTCCGCCTCGAGATAAATCAATTGCTTCTCCTTCTACATGATATGATTGGTTCGGAAATAATTTTCGTAAAGATGCATTGGCAAAAAGGTTTCCAAAACCACCTTCAATATCAATCCAACTATCAATTTTTGTTGCACCTGTTTTATAACTTAATTCGTAAAATTCTTTTTTCTTTTTAATTAAATGAAATGCCAGTTTTTTAAGCATATTTCCTCGCTCTTGAAACGTCATTTTACTTAAGACTTTACGACCTGTTGTTCTTCCGTATTGAAGAATTTCAGGAATATTTAAACCTTCTATAGCAATATTTGAAATAACATCACCATTAATGGCATCATAAATCGGATAACCATTTTCTGTTCCTTCAACCCATTGTCCTGTTACGTAATGCTTTATTTTACTCATATTTTTTATTTTTGAAGTTTTACTTCTGTTTTAATTTCGATTTAAAGATTTATTACACAGAGTTTCACAGAGGAAACACAGAGATTCACAGAGTTATTCTTTTTTGTTATTCGTTCTTTTTGAAGTTCTACTTCGATTTCAACTTCTATTTAAAACTGTTACACAGAGTTTCACAGAGGAAACACAGAGATTCACAGAGTTATTCTTTTTTGTTATTCGTTCTTTTTGAAGTTCTACTTCGATTTCAATTTCAACTTCGATTTCAACTTCGACTTCGACTTCGATTTCAACTTCAACTTCATTCTACTCTTTCAATCACACAAGCATAACCTTGTCCGACACCAATACACATCGTAATTAATGCGTATCTTTTTTGTTGTTCTTGCAATTCTAAAGCTGCTGAATATGTAACTCTCGTTCCTGTAACTCCTAACGGATGACCGATTGCAATTGCGCCTCCATTTGGGTTTAATCTTGGATCGTTATCTGCCAATCCCCAAGACCTTGTACATGCCAATGCTTGTGCTGCAAACGCTTCGTTTAGTTCTATGATATCCATATCATCTATAGTCAAACCTGCTTTTTTTAAGGCTTTATTAGAAGCTTCGACTGGACCAATACCCATAATTCTTGGTTCTACACCAACTACTGCTGAACTTACTATTCGTGCAATTGGTTTTAGATTGTACTTTTTAACTGCATTTTCTGACGCTATTATTGTTGCTGCAGCGCCATCGTTTAATCCTGATGAATTACCTGCGGTTACACTTCCGCCTTCTTTTTTAAATGCTGCTCTTAATTTGGCTAAAACTTCTTTTGAAGTATTTGGTTTTATAAATTCGTCTTTTGAAAACTGAATTGGATCTTTTTTTCGTTGTGGAATTTCAACGCTTACAATTTCTTTTGCTAATCTACCATTTTCTTGTGCTTTGGTTGCTTTCATCTGACTCCAATAAGCAAAAGTATCTTGATCTTCTCTAGAGATATTATATTTTTCTACTAGATTTTCGGCGGTATTTCCCATACCATCTGTTCCGTATAATTTTTGCATTCTTGGATTGATAAAACGCCATCCGAAACTAGAATCGTACATTTTTGCATCGTTACCAAATGCGCTCGATGGTTTTGCGATAACATAAGGTCCACGTGTCATATTTTCAACGCCACCAGAAATAAACAAATCGCCATCACCTGCTTTTATGGCTCTATTTGCATGAATTATTGCAGATAAACCAGAACTGCATAAACGGTTTACCGTTTCACCTGGTACGGTAAATGGCAAACCTGCTAAAAGCGAACACATCCTAGCAACATTTCGGTTGTCTTCTCCTGCTTGATTTGCACAACCCATAATGACATCATCAAAAGCATCTTTTGGTATGTTTGGGTTTCTTTTTAATAATTCTGCTATTACAATGGCTCCTAAATCGTCAGTTCTTATAGCAGCTAAAGTACCTTTGTAATTTCCTATTGGTGTTCTAATTCCGTCTATGATGTATGCTTCCATATTTTTAGTTTATCGCAATAAATTCCGATATTATTATATTATTCGTTCCTATGGAACTTGATTTTTTTTTGTTAATCTTTATTTTAATCGGAATAAATTCCGATTTTATTATATTATTCGTTCCTATGGAACTTTGATTTGTTAATCTTTATTTTATTAATCCCAATCTTTTTGAGTTCGATAAACAACACCTTTAAATAGTGCAACTAATTCGTCACCACGTTTGACTTCAATAATATTAAATCCTAATTTATTCTTTACTTTTTCAATAACAGATTCTGCTACTAAATAATCTCCTTCTTCAATGGCTTCAATATGATTAATGCTTGTTTCGATAGAAACGGCAAACTTACCATGTGTGTTTGCTGCGAATCCGAATGCTGTATCTGCTAGAGAATAACTGATTCCTCCATGAGCGAAATTCATACTATTTAACATGTCTTTTCTTACTGTCATCGCTACCTTACAGCGACCTATTTCGCTTTCTAGTATTTCTATTCCTAACCAAGTGCTAAATGGGTCGAGTTCAATCATTTTATGTGGTATATCTTTGCCTTCCATCTATGTTTTATTGTAGATTGGAGATTAACAATTTTTGATTTTTGAATACTAACTCGATTCTCAAATCTTCAATCCACAATCTCCAATCGTTAATCAAAATTCTTTATTTTCTCTTTTCATTTTTCGTAACAAAGGCGAACAACGATATCTATCTTCATGGTATTCATTATATAATTCATCCATTTTATTTACGCACCAATCGATGCTCTTTTCGTTTGCCCATGTTAATAATCCTTTTGGATAATTTACACCTTTTGTCATGGCATTATCTATATCTTCTGCAGAAGCGATGTTTAAAAATAAAGCATCTGCTGCTTCGTTGATGAGCATTATTAGTATTCTTTCGAAAATTTGATTTGCTAACTCATCATTATAAGATTCCTTTATTTCGCTTGAAATTACCTTATTATTATCATCGTAATCATAATATCCTTTTCCTGATTTTCTTCCTAAATAACCTGCTTCTGAAAAACGTTGTTGTGTAAATGCTGGTTTATATCTTGGGTCATAATAAAAGGCTTTAAAAACGGTTTCGGTTACTGTATAATTAACGTCGTTACCAATAAAATCCATTAATTCGAATGGTCCCATTTTAAAATTACCCATTGTTTTCATGGCATTATCTATGGTTTTGAAATCTGCGATTCCTTCTTCATAAATTCGTAAGGCTTCACCGTAAAATGGTCTAGCAACTCTATTTACAATAAATCCTGGTGTGTCTTTGGCAATAGCAACAGTTTTTTTCCAATTATTAATGGTTTGCACTGCTTTTTCTAAAACTTCTTTTGATGTTTGAATTGCTGGAATAACCTCAACTAAACGCATTAAAGGTGCTGGATTAAAAAAATGAATTCCGATACATCGTTCTGGTTTTTGTAATGATGATGCGATAGATGCTATAGAAAGTGATGATGTGTTTGATGCTATTATACAATCTTTTGACACATAAGTTTCTAATTCTGAAAATACTTTTTTCTTGATTTCTAAATTTTCAATAATCGCTTCGATGGTTAAATCGGAATCGGATAAATTCTTCAAATTATTGACGTAAGAAATATTATTTTGAATTCGATTTTTTTCTGTTTCGTTTATTCTTTCTTTGACTATTAAACGATTCAAAACTTTTTCTAATGCTGTTTTACTTTTATCTAATGCGTTTTGGTTGGTATCGTACAGTTTTACTTTACAACCTGAAGTTGCAGCAACTTGTGCGATACCGCTTCCCATTGTTCCTGAACCTATTATTCCTACTAACATGATTGGAGATTGAAGATTAACGATTTTTGATTTTTGAACTTATGATTTGACATATATAAAATTATTTTTTTAATCTAGAACTTTTTGATTGGAGATTGAAGATTAACGATTTTTGATTTTTGAACTTATGATTTGACATA
>CAYQTF010000085.1:2485-3025 GCA_964420345.1 uncultured Flavobacteriaceae bacterium | reverse complement strand
TATAAAATTATTTTTTTAACCTAGAACTTGCGGTTTTAATACTAACTACAAATATTGATATTAGTTCATTGTTCTCATTTATTAATTTTTCTAACTGATTAGTATCTTTAGTTAAATTTGCTCCTTTTTGAATTTTCATATTTATCATTGATTCTCTTAATTCTTTTAAACATATCTTCATTTTATGTAGAAAATCTCTCGTTGATTCGCCACTTCTAGCTTCTCCGTAATTTAAAGCAACAGAAGTTGAAGAACGAATTAATTGTTTTGTAAGGTGATGAATAGCAAAAGTATCTTCCGTCTTTTTATTCAAATTAATTACATCAATTGCAAACTGAATTAATCTATCTTCTAATTGATTTGGTTTCATATTCTTGCTTTTTAAATCTTAAATCAAAAATCGTTAATCTCCAATCTCCAATCATTATCTACCTTTAAAATTAGGTTTTATTTTTTCTACAATAGTCAATCTTTATTTCGTTTAAAAATCTTAAATCAAAAATCGTTAATCTCCAATCTCCAATCATTATCTACCTTTAA
>CAYQTF010000085.1:0-2385 GCA_964420345.1 uncultured Flavobacteriaceae bacterium | reverse complement strand
AATTAGGTTTTATTTTTTCTACAATAGTCAATCTTTATTTCGATTGAAAATCTTAAATCAAAAATCGTTAATCTCCAATCTCCAATCCTTATCTGCCTTTAAAATTAGGTTTCCTTTTTTCTATAAAAGCATTTACTCCTTCAGTATAATCTTCGCTCTGTGCTACTTCTATTTGATATTTTGATTCCATTTCTAGTTGTTCTTCTAGATTATTTGTCATGGATTTGTTTAGCAGTTCTTTAATCATACCTAGTGCTTTTGTTGGCATTTTTGCCATTTTTACTGCTAATTTTTCAATAGTTTTTTCAAATTCATCAATTGAAACATATTTATAAATCATGCCGATACGTTCTGCTTCTTGAGCACTTATTTTATCGCCGAGCATTGCTATTGCAGATGCTTTTTGAAACCCTATTAATCTTGGTAAAAAAAAAGTTCCTGCGCTATCAGGTATCAATCCTATTAAACTAAATGCCTGTATAAAACTTGCTTTTTCATTAGCGACAACAACATCGCATGCTAAGGCAATATTTGCTCCTGCTCCTGCTGCAACTCCGTTTACCGCTGCGATAATTGGTTTTTTAATTGTCCTTATTCGTTTTATAATTGGATTGTAATGTTCTTCTAATATTTTTTTAAATCCAGGGTTTAGTTCTGGAATAGTTACTTCTTTTAAATCTTGTCCTGCACAAAATGCTTTTCCGTTTCCTGTTAAAACAATTGCTCTTACTTCTTTGTTTGACTCACATTGGTCTAAAGTATCTTGTAGTTTTAATGCCATTTCACGATTAAAACTGTTGAATACTTCTGGTCTGTTTAGTGATATATATCCTACGTTGTTTTCTATTTTTAATAGTATGCTTTCGTTCATGTTTTAATTAATTATGAGATTTGCTTTCGCAAGAATTATAAACATTTAAAGTAATCAAACGGTTCTAAACAATCTATACATTTAAACAATGCTTTGCATGCTGTTGAACCAAACTGACTTACTAATTTTGTGTTTTTTGAACCGCAATTGGTACACTTTACTAATTTTTTATTATGTAATAAAACTTCTTTATCTGCTTCTGGATTTAATGGCGCTGCAATTCCGTATTTTTCTAGTGCTTTTCTTCCTTTTTCAGTAATCCAATCGGTTGTCCAAGCTGGTGCTAAAATTAATTCTATTTCAGATGTATATCCTGCTGTTTTTAATGCTATTGTAATATCATCACCAATAACATCCATTGCTGGGCAACCACTATATGTTGGTGTTATTTTTACATAAACTTTATTGTTAATGATTTCAGCAGAACGCACAACTCCCATTTCCATAATGGATAATACCGGAATTTCGGGATCTGATACCTTTTCTAGAATTGGAATTAGTATTTGGTTTATATGTTGTTTTTCTATTATCATTTTATTTAGACTCCTGCCTTCTATGGTTTTAATCCGTTATTTGATTTAATATTGGAATTAATAATTTGTTGACATATTGTTTTTATTTAATTATTTTATAGATTCCTACTTTCGCAGGAATGGATTACCATTTCATATTCGGATATGTACGTTGCATATATTGTAAATCACTTAACAAAAAACCAAAATGTTCTGTATGAATTCCTTGCTTTCCTCCTTTTTGAAACCATTTAGATTCTGGAATTTCTAAAGTTGCTATTTTTAAAACCTCAGAAACTTTTTTATAATATGCATCTTTTAGTTTTGATAAGTCTACTCCTATACCTTTTTCTATCATTGCATTGTCTGCATCAGTTTGTTGAAACAACTCATTTGTATAGGTCCATAAATCGTTTATCGCTTTTTGAATTCTATGATGACTTTCTTCTGTTCCATCACCTAAACGTTTAATCCAATCGGAAGAAAAACGTTGATGATAACTTACTTCTTTTATTGATTTTTTTGCAATTGCGACAAGTGTTTCATCACTACTTTTTTGTAATTCTTTTAAAAATAACAAATGATATACATCAAATAGAAATTGTCTTGCAATTATATATCCGAAATCTGTATTTGGTTGTTCTACTAATAATACATTTACATATTCTCTTTCGATTCTTAAAAATGCAATATCATCTTCCGTTTTTTGCTCTCCTTGAATTTTTGCTGCGTATTGATAATAACTACGTGTTTGACCTAATAAATCTAAAGAGATATTTGTGCAAGCAATGTCGGTTTCTAAATTTGGTCCGTGACCGCAGAGTTCGCCTAAACGTTGCCCTAAAATTAGGTTATTATCTGCTATTTGAAGTATGTATTTGTATAAGTTCATTTTGAAATTGAAGTTGAAGTTGAAATTGAAATCGAACTTGAACTCGAAGTCGAAATCGAAACTGAAGTTGAAATTGAAGTGCTACGATTAATGTTTTTTATTTTAATTAA
>CAYQTF010000084.1:6057-10859 GCA_964420345.1 uncultured Flavobacteriaceae bacterium | reverse complement strand
TAAGAATAGAAGACTTAGAAGAAATAGTAGCAAAACAAGGCGATGAAATTGCACTTTTAATGATTGGTGGCGTAAATTATTACACAGGTCAGTTTTTAGATTTAAAACGTATTGCAGAAATTGGGCATTCAAAAAATTGTATGGTTGGTATAGATTTGGCACATGGTGTTGGTAATATTCAACCTAATTTACACGATTCTGGTATTGATTTTGCTGCTTGGTGTACTTATAAATACCTAAATTCTGGTCCAGGAAGTTTGGGCGGACTTTTTGTGCATTCAAAACACGCACATAACAAAGATTTAAACCGTTTTACAGGTTGGTGGAGTCATAACAAAAATACTCGCTTTAATATGCGACAAGAGTTTGATGTTTTAGCAGGTGCAGAAGGTTGGCAATTAAGTAATCCGCCAATTTTATCTATGGCAGCAATTAGAGCATCACTAGATATTTTTAATGAAGTTGGTATGGATAAATTACAAAATAAATCCAAAAAATTAACAGGTTATTTTGAGTTTCTCCTTAACGGAATTGATTCCAATAAAATTAACATAATTACTCCAAAAGACCCAAAATCAAGAGGTTGTCAATTATCTATTCAAGTGAAAAATGCCGATAAAAATTTACATAAACAATTAACAAATGCAGGTGTTATTAGTGATTGGCGAGAACCAGATGTTATTAGAGTTGCACCTGTGCCATTATATAATAGTTTTGAAGATGTGTATAGATTTGTAGAAATTTTAAAAGGTTTAATTTAAAACTCAACCCTTGAAGGGTTTTAAACCCTTCAAGGGTTAAAATATTAAAAATGAAAAAACAAAAAACACTAATAATAGGCGCAGGTTTATCAGGTTCTCTATTAGCATTAAGATTAGCAAAAAAAGGGTATCAAGTAGATTTACGAGAATCTAGAAAAGATTTGCGAGTAACAGATATAAGTGCAGGAAAATCTATAAATTTAGCATTTTCCGATAGAGGAATAAAAGCATTAAAACTGGCAGGAGTAATTGATAAGGTAATGAAAATTTGCATACCAATGAAAGGTCGTTTAATTCATAACCTAGATGAAACCACTTTCTTTTCACCATATAGTGGTAGAGGCGATAAGCATATAAACTCCATTTCTAGAGGCGATTTAAATGGTATTTTAATGACCGAAGCAGAAAAGTTGCCAAACCTTAAAATCACTTTTGAAAGCGAATGTAAAAAAGTAAATCTTAAAAAGAATATTGCACATTTTTACAATCATAAAACTAATACAAAAGAAAAAGTAAAAGCAGACATTATATTTGGTACTGATGGCGCTGGTTCTGTGCTTAGAAAAAGCATGTTTAAACAACGTGAAATATTATTTAGTTTTTCGCAACAATGGTTACAACATGGCTATAAAGAATTGTCTTTTCCTTCCATAAATAATGGCGAATTTTCAACCGAAAAAAACGCATTACATATTTGGCCAAGAGGAACTTACATGTTAATTGCTTTACCAAATTTAGATGATAGTTTTACGGTTACTTTATTCTTACCTCATAGTCAAGGAAAATATAGTTTTGAAACACTAAATACTTCCAAAAAAGTAACAGAATTTTTTAAAGAACAATTTCCAGACGCATTAAAATTAATGCCAAATTTAATAGAAGAATTTAACGAAAATCCAGTTGGCGCCTTAGGTACAATTAAATGTTCGCCTTATTCTTATAAAGGTAAAACCTTGTTAATTGGCGATGCTGCACATGCTGTTGTTCCGTTTTATGGTCAAGGAATGAATGCTAGTTTTGAAGATGTTACCGTATTGTTTAAATACATAGATAAATACGAAGGTAATTGGAAAAAAATCTTTTCAGAATATGAAAAAGAACGTAAAAAAGACGCTGATGCTATTGGCGATTTAGCAATAGAAAATTATTACGAAATGCGAGATCACGTAGCGAATGATTTATTTAAAAAGAAACGCCAATTAGAAATGAAATTAGAAGATGAATTTGAAGAGTATAACTCCAAATATTCTATGGTTACTTTTAATGATAATATACCATATTCACAAGCAATGTTAGTTGGTAATGCACAAGATAAAGCATTTTTAAATTTAGTGGAAGATGGTATTGTTGACGAAAACACTTCCGTTAAAGAACTATTTAAAAAAGTAAAACAAAAAACAAAAGAAATTTTAGACGATGATAAAACTGCGCATTTAGAATAAATACAACTTTTAGTGCCTAGAGTTATAAGTACTTAAAGTGCCTAAAGTTAATTAGTAAACTAAAAAAAAACAGGTTGAATTATAAATTTTTAATTAAAAATGAGTTTTTATTTTAATAAAGAACTAAACTTTAGGCACTGAATAAATACAAATAAATACAATTAACGTATTAGGGAAAATGCAAAGTTTCTTGTTTAAAATAGTATAAAGTAAAACAACAATAGCAAATTATTACTTATGAAAAAACAATTCTTATATATTTTAGTGGCATTAATCACTTTTACTTCTTATTCTCAAGAAAAAGTAAAATATTCACAAGCAAAAATTTATTATTCTAATGCAACGGACTTAGAATTATTATTAAAAAACGGAATTGCCGTTGATCACGGAAATCACAAAAAGAACATATTTATTGAATCTGTTTTTTCTGATTATGAATTAGAAAAAGCAGAAACTTTAGGTTTTCAAACCAGTATTTCTATAGATGATATGGAAAAACATATTGCTAATCGTAAAAATGAGATTCAAAATAGAAATCCAGAACCTTGTGATGAAACATCTGGAAATACTTATGAAACGCCCACAAATTTCAATTTAGGATCTATGGGTGGTTTTTTAACCTTAGATGAAATGTTACAAGAATTAGATGATATGAAAGTATTATATCCTAATTTAATTACTACAAAATCTCCAATAAGTACTTTTTCTACTGTAGAAGGTAGATCTATACATTGGGTAAAAATATCAGATAACCCAACTGTTGATGAAGATGAACCAGAAATATTATTTACTGCAATCCATCATGCTAGAGAACCAGCATCTATGCAGCAATTAATTTTTTATATGTGGTATTTGTTAGAAAATTATGCAACAAATACTGAAATACAAGCCATTATTAATAATACTGAGCAATATTTTGTACCTATAATAAATGTGGACGGTTACAGATATAACCAAACTACGAACCCAAATGGTGGAGGTTTTTGGCGTAAAAACAGAAGAAATAATGGCGATGGTAGTTTTGGTGTAGATCCAAATCGTAATTATTCTTTTCATTGGGGTGGCGCAAGTACTTCTGGCCCTTTTGGAGAAACATATCCAGGAACAGGACCTTTTTCTGAAGTAGAAAACCAAGCAATAAAATGGTTTACAGAACAACACGAATTTATAATGGCATTAAATAATCATTGTTATTCTGAATTGTTATTATATCCTTTTGGTTATGCTGAAAATACTCCAACACCAGAAAATGATTTATTTGTAGCAATTTCAGATTTAATGGTTTCACAAAACAATTATGCTAATCAATTAGCAGCATCACTTTATCCTGTTGGTGGCGGTTCAGACGATTGGATGTATGGCGACACCTCTACTAAAAATAAAATATATGCCATGACACCAGAAATAGGTTCGTCATTTTGGCCAAACCAAAGTCAGATAATACCAATTTGTAAAGAAATGATGTTTCATAATTTATCTGCAGCACATTTGATTACTAATTATGCGGAATTAAAAGATAATTCTGATGATTTTATTACTTCGGAAAGCGGTAATTTTTCATATTCTATAAAACGTTTAGGCATACAAGAACCAGCAAGTTTTACGGTAAGTATTGTGCCTATTTCAAGTAATATTGTAAGTGTTGGCAACGCTAACTCTCATACAAATATGGATTTATTAGAAACAATAAATAGTACTATTTCTTTTAATTTAAATGCTTCTATTAATGATGGCGATGAAATAATATATAAATTGATTTTAAATAACGGGCAGTTTGATTCCGAGAAAATCATCACAAAAATATATGGTACTCCAGAAATTATTTTTGAAGATAACGGAAATGATACAGCAAACTACCAAAGCACCAATTGGGCAATCACAACTAGTGACTTTTATTCAGCAACAAGTAGTATTACAGATTCTCCTTTCGGAAATTATAGTAATAATACCAATTCGATAATTGAATTAACAGATCAAGTTAATTTAAATAATGCGATTTCCGCACAAGCAACTTTTTATACTAAATGGAATATTGAGGCATCTTGGGATTATGTGCAATTTGAAATATCAACCGATAATGGCAATACTTGGGTTTCACAATGTGGTAAGTTTACTAACTTAGGAAACCAACAACAAGGTATTGAAGGCGAACCAATGTATGATGGTATCAAAGAAAATTGGGAGCAAGAAGTAATTAATTTAAATGATTATTTAGGTGAGCAAATTAAATTTAGGTTCCAATTATTTACGGATGGCGCACAAACAAGAGATGGCTTTTATTTTGATGATTTTGAAATAAAAGTATTTTCAGATGCAAATGTTTCGGTTTTAGATAATGAATTATTAAATGTTTCTGTTTATCCAAATCCAACAAACGATTTGTTAACTATTAAAATGCCGAATATCATTCAAAACACTAAAATAAGTATTTATGCTATAAACGGTCAAGTATTAACACAATTGAATACTAAAAATCAAGAAATCAGTATTGATTTATCTAACTATTCAAAAGGAATTTACTTTGTTAATTTAACCACAGACAATTCATCTAAATCAATTAAAATTATTAAAAAGTAATGTTTTAGTTTTTAGTAAATAG
>CAYQTF010000084.1:0-5957 GCA_964420345.1 uncultured Flavobacteriaceae bacterium | reverse complement strand
CACAGAAGCAATTTTATTAAAAGATGCAGCAAAAATAAATACGGTATTAAAGAAAAAATCTCCTAAAGAATTGTCTGAATTAATGAAAATTTCGGAGAAATTAGCAGATTTAAACTGGAAACGCAATCAAGATTGGTCATTGCCTTTTAATGAAAATAATGCCAGACAAGCAGTTTTCGCTTTTAAAGGTACTGTTTACGAAGGTTTAGATGCGTACTCTTTAAATGAATCGAAAATCAAACAATTACAAAACAAATTACGCATTTTATCAGGTCAATATGGTTTACTAAAACCTTTAGATTTAATGCAAGCATATCGTTTAGAAATGGGAACAAAATTAATAATAGGTAAACATAAAAACCTATATAAATATTGGGATGAAACGATTACAAATGAGTTAAATAAAGAACTAAAAGAAAACGAACCATTTGTTAATTTAGCATCGAATGAATATTTTAAAGTGGTAAAACCAAAACTATTAAATGCAACTATCATAACACCAATTTTTAAAGATTTTAAAAACGATAAGTTAAAAATAATTGCCTTTTTCGCCAAAAAAGCAAGAGGTTTAATGGTTAGATATATTATAGATAATAATATTGAAAACGTAGAAGACTTAAAAGGTTTCAATTATGCTAATTATGCTTTTGATGTAAAGTTATCTACAGAAACGGAATTAGTTTTTACAAGATAAACTATTTCAAAATCAATTTTTGAGAAAAAGAAGTTGCCTCATTTTTTAGTTCAACAAAATACACACCTTTTTCTAAATCTAAAATATGGATTAATGTATTGTTTTCAATATTTTTTTCAGAATAAACTTCCATACCAACAGTATTATAGATTTTTAAATGATAGGTTTTATTATCTAAATTTTTTTCATGATTTTATTTTTTGATAGTATCCAAATGTACAATAAATATAAATGTTTATCAATTTTTATAAAATGATTGTAACATACTTATAACAATCCCTACAAATAACTATATTTGAAAACTCAAACAGAATAGATGAAAAACTTATTAGTAACCGAAAATGTAGTAAAGAAATTTGGTGATTTCACTGCATTAAATGGTGTTTCGATAAATGTACCTGAAAACTCGATATTTGGTTTGTTAGGGCCAAATGGTGCTGGGAAAACAACTTTAATCCGTATTATAAACCAAATAACCATGCCAGATACTGGTAAGGTTTTATTAAACGGTAACCCTTTAAAACCAGAAGATATTCAACATATAGGCTATATGCCAGAAGAACGTGGTTTGTATAAAAACATGAAAGTTGGCGAACAAGCAATATATTTAGCAATGCTTAAAGGCATGACTAAAAATGATGCAAAAACACAACTTAAATATTGGTTTGATAAATTTGATATTGGTTCTTGGTGGAATAAAAAAGTACAAGAATTATCTAAAGGTCAAGCACAGAAAATACAGTTTATTATAACTGTAATGCACAAACCAAAATTATTGATTTTTGATGAGGTTTTTAGTGGTTTTGATCCTATTAATGCAAATATTATTAGAGATGAAATATTACAATTAAGAAATGAAGGCGCAACCGTTATTTTTTCTACACATAGAATGGAATCTGTAGAAGAATTATGTGATTATATTGCACTTATTGACAAATCAAATTTAATTTTGGAAGGAAAATTAATAGATATTAAAAAACAATTCAAAACAAATACATTTCAAGTAGGTTTGTTAACTGATGATAAAGAGAATTTAAGAAAAGAAATAGGAGTGAAGTACAATGTGCAAGAAGCATCTTTTAAATCTTTAAATGACGAATTAAAACTAAACATTCAATTAAAAAAGGATGAAAACACAAGAGATTTAGTAAACTTTTTACATCAAAAAGGAAGTATTAGTCATTTTGTAGAAATGATACCAAGTGTAAACGATATATTCATTAAAGCAGTAAAAAACAATAATTAATTATGAGTAAATTAGGTTTAATTATTAAAAGAGAATTTAACGCTAAAGTTAGAAATAAAGCGTTTATCGTAATGACTATTTTAGCACCATTTTTAATGGTTGCAGGAACTGTTTTAATTGTTTATTTAGGAAAAGCAAACGATATTAAAGAAAAAAATATCGCATATTTAGACAATGCAAATTTAATTGATAATACGATATTTAAAAATACAGATGCTACTAAATATATAAAACTAACAAATATTTCCCTTAAAGAGGCAAAGCAACAAGCAATAGATAGTTCGTACTATGGTTTGTTATATATTCCTAAAATTGATAGTTTAGAATTATTAGCAAAAGATATTCAGTTTTACTCTGAAAAAACACCAAATATGGAAGTTATTGGTTCTTTAGAGAAAAAAATTGAAACAAAAATTCGTTCTAAAAAAATGGAACGTTTAGGTATTAATTTAGAAAAAATTAAATCTGCAAAAATTAATACAGAGATAAAATTAGAAAATTATGATGGCGAAAAATCTTCAAAATTAGAAACCGTTATTAAAACTACTTTAGGTTTAACTGCGGGTTATTTTATCATGATGTTTATTATGATTTATGGTACTTCAGTAATGCGTAGTGTTTTAGAAGAAAAAACAAGTAGAATTATTGAAGTTATTGTTTCCTCTATAAAACCTTTTCAATTAATGATGGGCAAAATTATTGGTAATGCTTTAGCAGGTTTAACCCAGTTTTTAATTTGGGGAATTATAGCAAGTATCTTAATGGTTGTAGTATCTGCAATAATTGGTGTAGATATGAACGAAATGAATTCTGCTACAATAACCGCAGAACAAGCGGAAATGATGAAAGAAGTTGTTGGAGATAAACCGCAACAAGCAATCTCTATTTTCTTAAACTTACCTTTGTTATCGTTCTTTTTTTACTTTTTAATTTACTTTATTGGCGGTTATTTATTATATAGTTCCTTATACGCTGCAATTGGTGCAGCGGTAGATAGCGAAACAGATTCACAACAATTTATGATGCCAATTATGATTCCGTTAATGTTAGCGGTTTACGTTGGTTTTGTTAGTGTAATGAAAGATCCACACGGACCAATTGCAGTTGCATTTTCAATGATACCATTAACATCACCTATAGTTATGTTAATGCGTATTCCGTTTGGAGTACCGCCATTACAAATAGTTATTTCAATTGTATTATTGATTTTAATGTTCCTTTTAGTTGTTTGGTTTGCTGCAAAAATCTATAGAGTCGGTATTTTAATGTACGGTAAAAAACCAACCTACAAAGAATTATTTAAATGGATGCGTTACTAAAATAGTTTAATTGTTGATTTGTTTAATTGTTTAATCGTTGTATTTTTGTAACAATTGGCTATTTAAACGATTAAACAATTCAACAACAAACGATTAAGCAAAAAACATGAGTAAAATATTAATAATAGAAGACGAAGCAGCAATCCGTAGAGTATTAGGTAAAATTATTTCAGAAGAAAGTAAAGAATACCAAGTAGAAGATGCAGAAGATGGTTTGATTGGTTTAGAAATGATTAAAAATAAAGACTACGATTTGGTACTTTGTGATATAAAAATGCCAAAAATGGATGGTGTTGAAGTATTAGAGAAAATACAAAAAATTAAACCTGAAATTCCGTTTATCATGATATCTGGTCACGGCGATTTAGATACTGCTGTGGAAACAATGCGTTTAGGTGCTTTTGATTATATTTCGAAACCACCAGATTTAAACAGATTATTAAACGCTGTAAGAAATGCTTTAGACAGAAAAGTTTTAGTTGTAGAGAATAAAAGACTCAAAAAGAAAGTCAATAAAAAATATGAAATGATTGGCGAAAGCGAAGAAATTAATCATATTAAAGAAATTATTGATAAAGTTGCACCAACAGATGCACGTGTTTTAATTACAGGAGCAAACGGTACAGGTAAAGAATTGGTTGCACATTGGTTACACGAAAAAAGTCCGAGATTTAAAGCACCAATGATTGAGGTTAATTGTGCGGCAATTCCGTCAGAATTAATAGAAAGTGAATTGTTTGGTCACGTAAAAGGAAGTTTTACAGGTGCAAATAAAGATCGTGCAGGTAAATTTGAAGCTGCAAATGGCGGTACTATATTTTTAGATGAAATTGGCGATATGAGTTTGTCTGCACAAGCAAAAGTTTTACGTGCTTTACAAGAAAGTAAAATTAGTAGAGTAGGATCGGATAAAGACATTAAAGTAGATGTTAGAATTGTTGCAGCAACAAATAAAGACTTAAAAAAAGAAATTGCTGAAGGAAATTTTAGAGAAGATTTATACCATAGATTAGCAGTTATTTTAATTAAAGTACCATCTTTAAACGAAAGGCGTAACGATATTCCGTTATTAATAAATCATTTTGCTAAAAAAATAGCAAACGATCAAGGTACAACTGTAAAATTGTTTTCAGATAAAGCAATAAAATTATTACAAGCTTATGATTGGACTGGTAATATTAGAGAACTTAGAAATGTAATTGAAAGATTAATTATTTTAGGTGAAGAAGAAATTTCTGAAAATGATATTAAGATGTTTGCCACTAAATAAGTAAAATTTTTAGTCAGGGTTTCACTCAAAGTGAAACCTTGACTTTAAGACATCGTCTAAATTTAGATTAATACATCTACAATTGGTGTATTTTATCGCTATATTGCACCAATAGTAGTATTAATTATACAAATATGTCAACAATAAGAAAATCAATAACATTTACGGAACAGCAAGATAGTTGGATTAAATTACAAATTGAAAATGGAGATTATACCAATGATAGTGAATATATTCGTGATTTAGTCAGAAAAGATCAAACCGAAAATAAAAGTTTCATGCAATTAAGAACTGCATTATATGAGGGATTAAATAGTGGCGTAGCTACTAAAACTGTTTCTGAAATAATGAAAGAGGTAGAAGTAAAAATGAAAAATGAAGGGAAATTATAATCTTTCATATAAAGCAAATCAAGATATTGCTGCGATTTATGAATTTGGAATTGAAAAATTCGGATTTAAACCAGCAGAAAAATATATTAAAGAATTAGAAGAAAATTTTACAATTTTAGTTAATAATCCTAATTTTGGTAGAAAATCGAATTTTCTAATTAAAAATTTATTCAGATACCGTTTTAAAGCACATGTAATTTTCTTTGTATTATCCAATAATGATATTTTTATTATACGAGTTTTAGGTAGCAGAATGGATTTTATTCGTCATTTATAAAGTTTTAAAAACATGTAACATTATTAAAATAAGCGTTATTCGCGCATTCTAATTAAAAAAAAATGAACTACAAAATAACAACCAAAATAAAACTAAAAGATTTCCAAACCAAAGAAGTTAACCAAAACGCAAAAAAACAACTTAAAAAAGTCCGTAAAGAAATAAGTAAATTACAAGATGTGTTATATGCACACGGCAAATATAGTATTTTAGTTTGTTTACAAGGAATGGACACTTCTGGCAAAGACAGTTTAATACGTGAAGTTTTTAAAGAAGTAAACGCAAATGGAGTAGAAATAACCAGTTTTAAAGTGCCATCAGAAATTGAATTAAAGCACGATTATCTTTGGCGACATTATTTAGCATTACCACCAAGAGGAAAAATTGGCGTTTTTAACCGAACACATTACGAAAATGTATTGGTAACAAGAGTTCATAAAGGGTATGTTTTAGGCGAAAATATTCCAAATCTAAAAATGGAAGATTTAACCGATGATTTTTACCATAAACGAATGGAATCTATCAATAATTTTGAATCACATATAACAAATAACGGAACAATAGTTTTAAAATTCTTTTTGAATTTATCAAAAGAAGAACAAAAATACCGATTATTAAGAAGATTAAATATTCCAGAAAAAAACTGGAAATTCTCATCAGGTGATTTAAAAGAACGCAAACTTTGGGATAAATATATGTTTTGCTACGAAGATTTATTAAACAGAACTTCTAAAGAAAATGCACCTTGGTTTGTAATAC
>CAYQTF010000083.1:5660-11102 GCA_964420345.1 uncultured Flavobacteriaceae bacterium | reverse complement strand
CATTTAAGTATTCTTAAAAACAATCATAATAAATATAAAATTGTATTTTTGAAACAAAATTTTTCTGATGAAAAATCCAAAGGATAATTTTATTAAAGGCAGAATTAAAAGTTTAAAATATGCTTTTAAAGGTGCATATTTATTAATAACTACCGAACATAGTATTATGGTACAATTTAGTATTGGTATTGCCGTTACTATATTTGGTTTTGTCATGCATATTTCTACAACCGAATGGTTGTTTCAAACCTTAGCAATTGGTATGGTTTTAGTAGCAGAGTCTCTAAATACAGGTATCGAAAAACTATGTGATTTTGTACACATAGAATACCATGAACGTATCGGTTTTATAAAAGATATTTCTGCTGGCGCTGCAACTTTCGCAGCAATTATCGCCATTATTATCGGATTAATAATTTACATACCTAAATTTTATTAAGTTATTTGTAAGTTTGCGTTAGATCTAAAATTTAAACCTTAAATAAAAATCACAAAGTCTCTATGGCGAAAAAGAAAACAACCAAAATAAAAAAAGAAAGTAAATCTGTTTCTTTTTTCAAAAATCAACAAACGCATTTAGGTTTTGGTGTATTTTTTGTGCTTTTTGCTATATTTTTATTTAGTGCATTTGTCTCTTTTTTTTCGCATTGGTTTCAAGATCAAAGTTTATTAACCGATTTTGTTTCTAGAAATGCCATAGCTAAAAATAGTTTAAGTAAAGTTGGTGCAGCGATAAGTCATTTCTTTATCTATAAAGGTTTTGGTATAAGCGCTTTTATAATTCCGATTTTAATTTTCGCTTCAGGCATTTATTTAATTATAGATATTCCGTTAAAGAAAATGCGAAAAACAGTTTTTTGGTCTATACTATTAATGTTTTTCCTTTCTTTAATGAGCGCATTAATTTTGTCAAAAGATGCACTTATTGCAGGAGTAGTTGGTTTTGAATTAAATGATTTTTTACAAGATTATATAGGTAAAATTGGTGTCATATTGCTGTTAGTGCTTTCCGTATTATTATTTTTAATTTTTAAATTGAAATGGAAACCTAAAAAAGTAACCAATATTTTGACTAAAAAAGAATTAGATGAAAAAGAAGAGGTTTTAGTTACTGCAAATACTTCTAATACAATAGAAAGTAATACTACAACAGAATTAACTTCCGAAAAATCTAAATTCGAATTAAGTGTTGAAAATTTACAACCAACTATTAAAAATACATCCTCTATTAAAGAAGATAAAGAATTAACTTTAAATGTAACACAACCAGAACTAAAAGTTGAAGAAACTGTAGAGGTTGCGGTTGAGCAAATTTTAAAAGAAGAAACTACTACAGAAAATTTAAGCAATAAATTAGTGGAAGATTTTGGAGAGTATGACCCAACTTTAGAATTGCCAGAATTTAAATTTCCAACGTTAGAGTTATTAAGAGATTTTGGAGATTCGGAAATCACTATTAATAAAGAAGAATTAGAAGCTAATAAAGATAAAATTGTAAAAACACTTTTAGATTATAAAATTGGTATTAAAAGTATTGCAGCAACTGTCGGACCAACAATTACTTTATATGAAATAATTCCAGAAGCAGGTATTAGAATTTCGAAAATTAAAAATTTAGAAGATGATATTGCTTTGTCACTTGCCGCTTTAGGTATTCGTATTATTGCGCCAATGCCAGGAAAAGGTACTATTGGTATTGAAGTGCCAAATAAAAAAGCCTCCATTGTTTCTATGCGTTCTGCAATTGCTTCGGTTAAATTTCAAAATTCAAAAATGGAATTACCTATTGCTTTTGGTAAAACAATTTCTAATGAAACCTATGTAGCAGATTTAGCAAAAATGCCTCACTTGTTAATGGCAGGTGCAACAGGTCAAGGTAAATCGGTTGGTTTAAATGCGGTTTTAACTTCATTATTATATAAAAAACATCCGGCGGAAGTTAAATTTGTTCTAATAGATCCCAAAAAAGTAGAATTAACATTATTTAATAAAATCGAACGTCATTATTTAGCAAAATTACCAGATGCCGAGGAAGCAATAATTACCGATACTACCAAAGTGGTAAACACATTAAATTCGCTTTGTATTGAAATGGATGACCGTTATGATTTATTAAAAAATGCCTACGTAAGAAATATAAAAGAATACAATACTAAATTTAAAGCACGAAAATTAAATCCTGAAAACGGCCATAAATTTTTGCCATATATTGTTTTAGTAATTGATGAATTTGCCGATTTAATGATGACTGCTGGTAAAGAAGTAGAAACGCCAATCGCTCGTTTAGCACAATTAGCACGTGCTATTGGTATTCATTTAATTGTCGCTACACAAAGACCTTCAGTTAATGTAATTACGGGTATTATTAAAGCAAATTTTCCGGCAAGAGTTGCTTTTAGGGTTACTTCTAAAATTGATTCTCGTACTATTTTAGATGCAAGTGGTGCGGATCAATTAATTGGTAAAGGTGATATGTTAATTGCTTCGGGAAACGATTTAATACGCATACAATGTGCTTTTGTTGACACGCCAGAAGTAGAGAGAATAACCGAGTATATTGGTTCGCAAAAAGGTTATACAGATGCTTATTTGTTACCAGAATATGTAGGTGAAGAAAGTGGCACAAGTATTGATGTAGACATAAAAGATCGCGATAAATTATTTGTAGAAGCAGCACATTTAATTGTAAATGCACAGCAAGGATCGGCATCTTTATTACAACGAAAACTAAAGTTGGGTTACAATCGTGCTGGTAGAATAATAGACCAGTTAGAAGCAGCAGGTATTGTTGGTCCTTTTCAAGGCAGTAAAGCAAGAGAAGTTAACGTGCCAGATGTGTTAGCTTTAGAAGAATTATTAAAAAGTGAATTATTATAAAATGAAGTTGAAATCGAAGTTGAAGTTGAAATCGAAATTAAAAATTTAACAATTATCAAATGAAAAAAATAACTTTATTACTAGTTTTGTTTATTACCATAATAAGTTTTGCTCAAAATGAAACAGAAGCAAAAAAAATACTAAACGAAGTTTCGGCTAAAATGAAAAATTACGATACTTTATATGTCGAATTTAGTAGTAGTTTAGATAATGATGAACAAGATGTACACCAAATAACTAAAGGAAATGTTTCTTTAAAAGGCGATTTGTTTTTAGTAAATTTGTTAGGCATCACTACTATTTTTGATGGAAAACAAGTGTATTCTATAAATTCTGAAGATGAAGAAGTAAATATATCTGAAAAAGACGAAGATACATTTACGCCAGCACAATTTTTTTCTTTTTATGAAGAAGGTTACACTTTTGAAATGGCAGAAACCACTTCTAAAAACGGTCAAAAATTACAATTCATAAAATTATTACCAATTGATAATGAATCGGAATTTAATTATGTGCTTTTAGGAATAGATAGTAATACAATGCATATAAAAACTATTATTCAGAAAGGAAAAAATGGTACGGATTACACTTTAACAATTTCCAACTTTAAAACTAATCTAGAATTATCGAGTAAACTATTTACATTTAATAAAAGTAAATATGAAGAGAAAGGTTATATTATAAATGAATTGTAATATTTATCGTGTTATTTTATTAGAGGTTGTGGTTTACTTATTTTTGATTTTTTGAAGTAGGAATTTAAATTCTTAAATCTCCAATCAACAATCTCCAATCGTTAATCTTTTTTTAGCATCTTTTTGTAACCATAGTTTAACTTTTAGTTAACCTAATTTTACCGTACTTTTGTCGTAATACTGCAATAAGCACAAAAACATATTGCATATAGTAAAAAGTAAATGAGAATATTAGACAAATATATAATTAAGAGTTTCTTAATTCCTTTTTTCGCTACTTTTTTAGTAGTGCTTTTTGTTTTGGTAATGCAAATTTTATGGCAAGATTTTGATAAAATAGCAGGTAGAGGTTTAGGTATTTCTGTAGTATTCGAATTTTTAGGTTATACCGCTTTAATGGTTTTGCCAACAGCATTATCTATTGGTATTTTGTTATCTTCGATAATGGCTTTAGGTAATTTGTCTGAAAATTATGAATATGCCGCCATAAAATCTTCGGGTATTTCTTTAATTAGAATGTTGCGACCATTAATAATATTGATGTTAATTTTAAGCGCTTTAAATTTTTTGTATTTAAATTTTGTATTTCCGTTTGCAACTTTCGAAGGTAGAAATTTAGTAAATAATATGAGAAAAAAACAACCTGCAATGGCTTTAGTTGCTGGTTCGTTTAATAATGATATACCAGATTTTAAAATAAAATTTTCTGAAAAATATGGTGAAGAAAATAATTTATTGAAAGATGTTTTAATTTATGATTTAAGAAATACGAATTACAATAGTAAAGTAATTACTGCTAAATATGGTAAAATAACTTCTACTCCAGGTAGTAAATATATGGCACTTATTTTAAAAGATGGTTTTTATATGGAAGATATTGCTAAAAAAGGAGTGACTTTAAATAAAGATAATATGCCATTTATTAAATCTAGTTTTAAAGAATATCAAATAAATTTCGATATTTCTACATTAGACGAAATGAGTGATAGTAAAAGCGAAAATCATCATGAAATGATGAGTATAAATCAGTTAACTGATTTTGTAAGTAAAAAAGAAAAACCCATAGCAAAAGAATTAAAAAACAATATCAAAAGGTATTTTCAACAAGTTAAAGCGAAAAAATTAATAGCAGACACGTTAGATTTATCAAAATATAATTTCCAAATCACTAAAAATTTTGATGCAAAAAATAAGCTAAAAATTTTAAAGAATGCTAAAAGAGATGTTTCTAGAATATTAACTTCCTATAGGTCTTTAAATGAAAAAATAAAAAAGAGAAATAGTTATATAAATAAATTCAAAACAGAATATCACAGAAGAATTGCTTTTGCATTTGCCTGTATTGTCCTCTTTTTAGTTGGTGCACCTTTAGGTTCTTTAATAAAAAAAGGTGGTTTTGGTATACCAATGCTTTTAGCAATATTAATATTTGTTATTTACTTTTTTGTTGGAGTTTTAGCAAAAGGTATGGCAATATCTGGCACTATTAGTCCCATTTTAGGTGGTTGGTTATCTACTATTATTATGTTACCTTTTGGTTTGTTTTTATTAAATAAAGCAGTAAAAGATAAAGGTAGTAACTTTAGTATCACTTCAAAAATCGGTAATTTATTTAAGTATTTTAAAAAGAAAAATAAAACGGAAGTTGTGATTTAAAAAAATATTAATTTTATACTGCGATAATCCAAATAACCACAAAAGGAACAAAAGGACACATAAGACTTTTGTGCCTTTTTAAAGACTGAGGTTGTCAATTGTTACAATTTGTCTTCTGTCTTAAAGCGAAGCAGTCTTATGTCTTTTACGAGATAGCAGATTATTTAACTCTACTTTTAGAATAAGAAAACAAACGTTTATCTTTTATTTGTTC
>CAYQTF010000083.1:0-5560 GCA_964420345.1 uncultured Flavobacteriaceae bacterium | reverse complement strand
ATTATTTAACTCTACTTTTAGAATAAGAAAACAAACGTTTATCTTTTATTTGTTCTGCAATACCTTTTGGTAGCATTTCTTCCCAACCTTTTTCGCCTTCAGAAATCATTTTTAAAACGGTTCTAGAAAAAATATTTAAAATATCAGGATTATAATTTGCAATATCTACAATCTTACCATTATACTTAAAGAATTTGTACAATTCTTTCATTCTAGGATGTACTTTTACATTTTCGCTAGTAATTAAATCGCCAGTTTCTTTATCAATAATAGGATATAGATAAACCTTTAAATCTTTAAAAAACAATTTACCAAATGCTTCTAGAATTCCGCCACTTAAATCACGATAATATTTTTCATCAAAAATCTGAATAAGACTATAAACTCCCATTACCATTCCCATTCTTTTTTTAGTAAATTCCGAAAAATATTCTACCAATTTATAATATTCTTTAAAGGTAGAAATCATCACATTGTGACCTAAAGAACATAAAAGTTCGGCGCGATCTAAAAAATCTCTTTCGTTAAGTTCGCCATCGGCCATTAAATTTGCCAATGTTATTTCAAAAATAATTTTAGTTTTTTCAGGTTTTACCTTTTTATCTTGTAAAAATATTTCGATGCTTTTTTCATACATATCCATATTTACTTTTGTTACAGGTCTAAAACTTCCACGTAAAGTGAAAATATTAGCTTTATATAATTGTTGTGCTGGTAATATATTATTGCCATCTGGACCAAACATTACGGCATTAGTAAAGCCATTACTTACCAAATGCAAACTCATAATTCGGTTATCTACATACATAAAACGCGGACCAGAAAAGTTAATCGTATCTACTTCAATCTGATCTTTTTCGATATTATCGTAAAGAGATGATAATAACTCTTTAGGATTATCATTTAAATAATATGCACCATAAATTAAGTTTACACCTAATTTACCAAGTGTTTCTTGCTGTAATCTTGCATCGGTTTCTTTAAATCTAACGTGTAAAATAATTTCATTAAATTCCTCTAAAGGTCCTAACTGAAATTTAACACCAACCCAACCGTGACCTTTAAACTTTTTAGCAAAGTCAATAGTTGCAACAGTATTTGCGTATGCAAAGAATAATTTTTCAGGATGTTTCTCTCGAGTTAATCTATCTTCAATTAAATCAATTTCATGCGAAAGCATTTTTTTTAATCTTGGTTCCGTTACATATCGACTGTCTTTTTCTATACCATAAATAGCATCTGAAAAATCTTTATCATAAGCACTCATTGCTTTAGCTATAGTTCCTGATGCACCACCAGATCTAAAAAAGTTACGTGCAGTTTCTTGACCAGCACCAATTTCGGCAAAAGTACCGTAGATATTTGCGTTTAAATTTATACGTAATGCCTTACGTTTAATTGAAGGAATATCTTTAAGTATAGTATCGCCTTTTATGTTAACAGCCATTTTTTTTTAGTTTTAGTTTACCTTAAAGTATTTTATGTTTTATCATAAAACATTTAGATTACTACAAATGTAAAATATTTGTTCTAATTTTTAATTAAATTAATATTATTTTTGTGAAATAGTTACAGTTTGAAACTAATTTTTATTCATTATAAATAAGATATGAAAATACTATTTTTAGGAACAGGAACTTCTAAAGGAATACCAGTTATTGGTAGTCAAAACGAAGTCTGCCTGTCTATAGATTCTAAAGATAAAAGATTACGTTGTTCTGTACTTGTTTCTTGGAATACTTTTAATTATGTGATTGATTGCGGTCCCGATTTTAGAATGCAGATGCTAAATGCAAACATTTCAAAAATTGATGGTATTTTATATACACACGAGCATAGCGATCATACTGCTGGTTTAGATGATATTAGGCCATTTACTCAAAAATATGGCGACTTGCCTTTATTTGCTAAAAAACGAGTACTAAAAAATTTAAAAAAACGTTTTGATTATATTTTTACCATAAAAAATAAATATCCTTCAGCGCCTAGTGTAATTACGAATATTGTTAAAAACAAGCCGTTTTTTCTAAATAATTTAGAAGTTATACCAATAAAAGTATTGCATGGTAAATTATCTATTTTCGGTTATCGGTTTGATAAATTTGCGTATTTAACCGATGTGAGTTTTATAAAAGAAAAGGAGAAAAGAAAACTTAAAAATCTAAACGTTTTAGTTATTAATGCTTTGCGAATAGCAGAACATCCGACACATTTTAATTTAGCGAAAGCATTAGATTTTATTAAAGAGATAAATCCTAAAAAAGCATACATAACACATATTAGTCATCAATTAGGTTTTCATAAAACTGTTGAGAAACAATTACCAAAGAATGTTTTTTTAGCATATGATGGTTTAGAAATTGAAGTGTGATATAAAATAAAAAAAATTCCAAGTTTTCACAAGGAATTTTTTTTGGGGTAGAAGATGGGATTCGAACCCACGACCCTCGGTACCACAAACCGATGCTCTAACCAACTGAGCTACAACTACCATTTATTAGTGAGACTTAAAAAATTATTTTTAATTTTTTAATTAGTCAAACTAATTCCGCTTTTTCAGCGGAATCTAAAATTGCTTTTTACAGCGAGTGCAAATGTAAAATATTTTTTAATTTCTGCAACAGAAATTTAAATTAAATTATCTAATGATTTTACGGCTACAAATCTTTCGGTTGTAAAACCTTCTGCATGCGCTACACCAATCAACCTGCCTAGGTCTTGCGCTCTATAAGTAACGCTATCTAGAAAGTTTTTACTTGTAATTGGCGAAGCTGGTTCCTTACTTTTTGGATCATAAAATTGAGAACTATACGCTTTTATGGCATTTAATTTAATATTTATAAAACCAGAAACATCTATTACAAAGTCAGGGTTTAAGTTTTTCCACTGTATGTAATGATACACGTGTTTTGGTCGCCAAACATCTTGATTTTTGTTATTTAAATCAGTTTTTATTTTTCGTAAACCACTTAAAAAACATGCGTTACTTACTAATTCACTTCCTTTAGAATGATCGATATGCCTATCATCAATAGCGTTACAAAGCACAATTTCTGGTTGGTATTTTCTAATAATTTCGATAACTTTTAATTGATGTTCTTTGTCGTTTATAAAAAAACCATCCGCAAATGCTAAATTTTCTCGAACAGATAAACCTAAAATTTTTGCGGCATTTTTTGCTTCTGCATCTCTAATTTCGGCAGAACCTCTTGTACCTAATTCACCACGAGTTAAGTCTAAAACACCTACTTTTTTTCCTAAAGAAATTTCTTTGGCAATTGTTGCGCCACAACCTAATTCAATATCGTCTGGATGTGCGCCAATGGCTAATATGTCTAATTTTATCATTTATTGTTTTGTGAATTATTTGCTTTCTAAAGCAACTATTAAATCCTTTAAAATATCCTCTTTGTTCTCTATACCAACCGATAATCTTAATAAACCATCCGAAATACCTTGTTTTAATCGCTCTTCTTTACCTAACAATTTATGCGAAGTTTCTGAAGGTTGTAATATAGTAGATTCCACACCTGCCAAACTCATAGAAGGTTTTATTAATTGTAATTTTTTTTGAAATTTAATGGCATCTAAATCTTCGGTTAGTTCAAAAGATAACATACCGCCAAAACCACTCATTTGTTGTTTTGCTAATTTATGGTTTGTATGGCTTTTTAAACCTGGATAATAAACGCGTTTTATTTTGTTATGTTCCTCTAATTTTTCAGCAATAAATAACGCATTTTCATTATGTCTTTCTACTCTTAAGGCCAGTGTTTTGATACTTCTTTCTAATAAATAAGAGATAAAATGACTTAAATTACCACCAAAATTCTTACCTGTTTGAAATATTTTCTTCATATTCTCTTTAGTGGAAACTACAGCGCCTGCAAGAATATCACCATGACCACCTAAATATTTTGTGGCAGAATGAATGACTATATCTATGCCTAAATTAATTGGTGTTTGATTTATCGGCGAGGCAAATGTATTGTCAATTACACTAATTAAATGATGCTTTTTTGCCAATTTGCCAATCGCTTTTATGTCCACAATAGTTAATAACGGGTTTGATGGCGTTTCTATATAAATTACTTTAGTATTTGGTTTTATTAAAGATTCGAAATCTTCTATATTATTGCCTTTGGTAAACGAATATTCAATGCCATATTTATCAAATTCTTCTTCTGCAAAATGAAAAGCACCACCATAAATTTCGTTTTGCAAAACTATATGATCACCTTTATTTAAAAATGCAAGAAGTGTTGTGCTTATTGCTGCCATGCCAGAAGCAAAAGGCAAACCTGCTTCTGCATTCTCTAATGCAGCAATTTTGTTACCAATAGATTCTTGATTTGGTGTATTAAAATATCTTGGATATCGTAAGTTTTCTTTTTCAAGATATTCATACGAAGTTGCCATAAATAATGGCGAAACTGCGCCACCAAATTGCGTGTCTTTTATCTCGCCTTCATGAACGCAAATAGTATGTTTTCCTTTTTTTGACATTTACTAATTAGATGCTTTAATTTAATTATTTTACTGATTACTGACCCTCAATCCAATTAATAATTTCTTTATCGGAAGGTAATGTCTTAGGAGATATTACTTTTTCTAATTCACCATTTTTATTGATTAGGTATTTCTGAAAATTCCATGCAACTTCAGAATCTTGCAAACCGTTTTTAGATTTTTGTGTTAAAAACTGATAAATAGGGTGCATATCTTCACCTTTAACCGATATTTTTTGCATCATCGGAAAAGTAACACCATAATTTTGTTCGCAAAATGTAGCGATTTCTTTGTCTGTGCCAGGTTCTTGTTGACCAAAATTATTTGCAGGAAAACCAATAATCACAAAATCATTATCTTTATAGGTATCGTAAATTTTTTGTAAATCTTTGTATTGTGGCGTTAGACCACATTCTGACGCAGTATTTACAATAAGTATTTTTTTACCTTTTAAAGTGCTGAAGTCAAAATCCTTTCCGTTAAGTGTTTTTGTTTTAAATGAATAAATATTTTGTTTTGTCATTTCTGAAGTGTTATTTTTTGCAATTGCTATTTTTTCTTTTTTGTTACAGGAAATTACTATAACTAGAATTAATATCGGAATTATTTTTTTCATTTTAATAAAATTTTTCTTTATATTTATGTTCTACAAATTTAAAATAATTGTATAATTTGTAATTTACTTCTAGTCCGTAATTAACACTAGTATCATAATCAATTATGTTTTCGTAAATATTAGGGTTGTAACGTAATAAATCTCTTGCTCGTTGATTCCAGATAGTAACATAAAAATTATTTCTAATTTCTAAAAAACCTAAAGAATAAAAATTAATTGGTTGGGCAATAGATGCTAAATAAGTATCAAAACCGATATCCATAATAATGATTTCGTATTCTAATTCATCATTAGCAATTCTTACAGCATTTTCTGGTAAATTATTTTTGTTTAAAGTTGTTTGTTGTACTGTATTACAACCCATCATAAAAAAGTAAAGCAATACAATTGTAAGATAGTTTTTCATGCGTTTAGAATTTAAAATCAAATTTGAGT
>CAYQTF010000082.1:9474-11242 GCA_964420345.1 uncultured Flavobacteriaceae bacterium | reverse complement strand
AGAAACGAAAGAATAATAAAAAGAATGAACAAAGCCAGCGTACAACAATGTATATGAAAAATAGGCGAAATAGTGCTAAATTCAAGGTTTGAGGCTTCTAACAAAGCCCGTGCTTAACCGAAAGATTCGTGCTTCGAAACCCCTTACTATTCTTATACAAACCGAAGATATACAATACTACAATTAAGAATAATTAAATCTCAATAAAATCACAGTAATTTACAAAAAATCAAAAAAACTTCATTTTAATTGTATAATCAAAAATAAAGTTTAGATTTGTTATAGAATTATGAAATCAAACAGCACATTTAACAATTACTATTATTTCTTTTACTTTTATAAAAAGTGAAGAGATTTGTTATATGTTTAAAATAAAACCAATATAAAAGTCTCGAGAAATCGAGACTTTTTCTTTTTATAAAGAATTAGGAGTCAAGCTTAATAAGAAGTTTAGAATCTAAAGAATACAATATGAAAATAGCCATTCAAGGTATAAAAGGATCATTTCATCATATAACAGCAAATCAATATTTTGGTGAAAATTTAACTTTAAACGAATGTTTGTCTTTTGACATAATGCCTAAACTTTTAGCAAACACAAAAGTAGATTATTTAGTAATGGCAATAGAAAATTCGATTGCTGGAGCAATTTTAGCAAACTATAAATTGATTGACGAATACAATTTAAATATTGTTGGCGAAGTATATTTACCAATTCAACATCAATTAATGGCGCTAGAAAACCAATCTTTAAAAGATATTACCGAAGTTTGGTCGCATCCTATGGCTATAAATCAATGTCGTGTTTTTCTTAGAAAATTTCCTTACATTAAATTAATTGAAGAAAGTGATACCGCAGAAGTTGCAAGATTAATTCAAAAAAAACAACTAAAAGGCATTGCAGCAATTGCAAGTAAAAAAGCAGCGAAAATTTATAATTTAAAAATTATAGAATCTAATATTCAGACAAATAAAGAAAATTATACGCGTTTTTTTATACTAAATAAAGAACCAAAAAAAGTAACCGATTTCAACAAAGTATCTTTAAAATTTATCACAAAACACCAACAAGGAAGTTTGGTAGAAGTTTTACAGGTTTTTGTAAAACATCAGTTAAACTTATCTAAAATACAATCCTTACCAATTGTAGATAATCCTTGGGAATATTCTTTTTTTGCAGATGTGATTTTCAATAAAAAAGAACAATTTAATACTGTTTTAAAAGAATTAAACGAACTAGTTAGCGAAGTGAAAATATTAGGAAAATATAATAATGCAAGAAAATGATTATAGAAAAATCACATAGATTAAATAGCGTAAAAGAATATTATTTCTCTACAAAGTTAAAAGAAATAAGTTCTTTAATTAAAGAAGGAAAACCAATAATAAATTTAGGGATTGGTTCGCCAGATTTAGCGCCACCAAAAAATGTAATTAACGCAATTAGTACTGCAGTTTTAGAAGAGAAAAATCATTCCTACCAAAGTTATCAAGGTTTGCCAGAATTTAGAAATGCAGTTGCAGATTTTTATAAAACACATTATAAAGTTATGTTAGATTCTGATAAAGAAATTTTGCCTTTAATGGGTTCTAAAGAAGGGATTATGCATATTTCAATGGCTTTTTTAAATAAAGGTGATGAAGTTTTAATACCAAATCCTGGTTATCCAACCTATACTTCGGTAACAAAATTAGTAAAAGCAAAACCAGTTTTTTATGATTTAAAACAAGAAAATAATTGGTTACCAAATATAGAAGATTTAGAAAA
>CAYQTF010000082.1:0-9374 GCA_964420345.1 uncultured Flavobacteriaceae bacterium | reverse complement strand
GTTTTACAAGTAAAAAGTAATATGGATTCTGGCATGTTTTACGGCATTCAAAAAGGAGCAATTGCAGCTTTAAAAACAACAAATAATTGGTTTAATAATCAGAATAAAATTTACGAAAAACGAAGAGAAATAGTTTGGAAAATATTAGACAAATTAAATTGCACATACAATAAAAATACAGTTGGTATGTTTGTTTGGGCAAAAATACCAAACGAAAAAAAAACTATAGAATTTACAGATAATTTATTATATAAAAAAGATGTTTTTATAACACCAGGAACCATTTTCGGTTCAAATGGCGAAGGTTACATAAGAATATCTTTATGTGTAAATGAAGAAAAATTAGAAGAAGTATTAAAAAGAATAAATATTCCACAGAGATACACTGAGTGATTTTCACAGAGTCACACAGAGAAAAAATTAAAAATTCTGTGTATCTCTATGAATCTCTGTGAATCTCTGTGTAACAAAACAAAATATGAAAATAGCAATAATAGGTTTGGGTTTAATCGGCGGCTCTTTAGCCTTAGAATTCAAAAAAAATCATACCATTTTAGGTATAGATAATAAAAAAGAGCATCAAGAAAAAGCACTAAAATTAGGTTTGGTTTCTAAGATAATTAAATTAGAAAATATTCAAAATGTAGATGTGGTAATTATCGCAATACCCGTAGATGTAACTCCTAAAATTACTTTAGAAGTTTTAAATATTATACAAGATAATACGTTGGTTTTTGATGTTGGTTCTACCAAAGAAGCAGTTTGTAATCATGTAAGAAATCATCCAAAAAGAAAAAACTTCATTGCCATGCACCCAATTGCAGGAACTGAGTTTTCAGGGCCAAATGCAGCAATTAAAAATCTTTTTAAAGGTAAAGTAACTATTATTTGCGAACAAAATTTAAGCGCTAAAAAACAATTACAAAAATTAGAAGAATTATTAAAACCTATAAAAATGAGAACCGTTTTTATAGATAACGCTAAACAACACGACAAACACATTGCTTATGTGTCGCATTTGTCACATATTAGTTCTTTTATGTTGGGTAAAACTGTTTTAGAAATAGAAAAAGGCGAAAAAAATATTTTTGATATGGCAGGTAGTGGCTTTGAATCTACAGTACGTTTAGCAAAAAGTTCACCGCAAACTTGGACACCAATATTTATTCAAAATAAAAAAAATATTTTAAAATCATTAGACGAATATATTAGTAATTTGCAAGAGTTTAAAAGGCATTTGCAAAACTCTAATGAAAAAGAATTATTCCGTACAATGAATGATACAAATCACATTAAAAAAATCCTTAACGGAATTGTTAAATAAATAAAACAAATTAGTATGAAAAATAATAAATGGTTAAAAGACATGAAATTAGCACATCCGTTAGTAATTGCGGGTCCATGTAGTGCCGAAACCGAAGAGCAAGTTTTAGAAATTGCTCACGAATTAAAAAATACAGATGCTACTGTTTTTAGAGCAGGCGTTTGGAAACCAAGAACACGACCAGGTAATTTTGAAGGTGTTGGTTCACTTGCATTACCTTGGTTACAACGTGTTAAAAAAGAAACAGGTTTATTAATTGCTGTCGAAGTAGCAAATAGAGAGCATGTTAAATTAGCTTTAAAACACGATGTCGATATTTTATGGATTGGCGCAAGAACTACTGTAAATCCGTTTGCTGTGCAAGAAATCGCCGATGCTTTAGAAAATACCAACAAGATAGTTTTGGTAAAAAACCCAATAAATCCTGATTTAGAATTATGGCTAGGTGCAATTGAAAGATTACAAAAAGTAAATATTCAAAATATTGGTGCTATTCATAGAGGTTTTTCATCGTATCAAAAAACGAAATATCGTAATAATCCTAATTGGCAAATCGCCATAGATTTTAAAAATAGAATGCCAGAAATTCCGTTAATAAATGATCCTTCGCATATTTGTGGTGAAAGAACCAGAATTTTTGATGTTTCTCAAACTGCTTTAGATTTAAAATTTGATGGTTTAATGATAGAGACACACTGCAACCCAGACAAAGCCTGGAGCGATGCAAAACAACAAATAACACCAACCGTATTAAAAGAACTAACAAAAAAATTGAAAGTTAGAAAAAGTAATTTTGAAAAAACTTCTTCTATAATAAAATTAGAAATCTTAAGAGATGAAATTGATGGTATAGATACCAAATTACTTCGTACTTTAGCAAAAAGAATGGAAGTTTCTAAAAAAATAGGCGAAGAAAAAAAGAAACAAAACGTGGCTATTTTACAACAAAACAGATGGAATGAAATTATCGAAAAAAGCATTAAAAATGGTAAAAATTTAGACTTAAGTAATAAATTCGTAAATAATATTTATAGAGCAATTCACCAAGAATCTATAAAACATCAAGAAAAAATTATTAAGAAATAGTATTAAATTAGTTGTGTTTAAAAGGTTGATTTTTTGAAAATATTGTTTTGTAGAATCGTTTTGCAAAACGACTCCTAAACAAAAAAACATAAAAGATGGCAAAAAAATATAAAATTCTTTCTTTAGATGGCGGCGGAAGTTGGGCAATTTTACAAGTGCTTACCTTAGAGAAAATATTTCAGAAAAAATATCCTAACAAAATTATTAAAGGCCATGAAGTATTAAAACATTTCGATTTGGTAATAGCAAATTCTGGCGGAAGCATGGTTTTGGCTGCATTATCTTGCAATTGGACTTTTAAGAAAATTTTAGATTTATTTCAAAAAGAAGAAATTACCAGTGCTATTTTTACTAAATTAAAACGAAAAGAACAATATTTTCCTACCAATTTATTACGATTTTTTGGCGTAAAAAATTTAGGTGCAAAATACTCAACAACTAAAAAAAAACAAGCTTTAGTCGATTTATTATTGGTGAATGATAAAAAACCACTAAATGAAATTAATTTAGCCAAATTACCAAATATAATTGGCAAAGATAGTTTAGAAATTATTGTGGTGACCTTTGATATTATTAATCGTAGAGCAAAATTTTTTAGATCTAATAAAAACAGTAAAGCTAGAGCAGAAATCATCGCTAACCATAATTATTTTGATGAAGTAAGTCTGGTAGAGGCAATTCACGGTTCATCAAATGCACCAATTAATTACTTCGATTTTCCAGCAGTTTTTAGTCCCAAAAATACCCGAAAACGCTTTTACCTTTGGGATGGCGCACTTGGTGGTTTTAACAACCCAGTAGAAGCAGGTTTAACCGAAGCCTTAGCAAATGGTATAAACCGTGAAGATATTTATATTTTATCTCTTGGCACTGCAAGTAAAATTGCATCTAATAAAATTGCACAAAAGTTTAGAGATGAATATTACGGAACGCTTTTTAGAAAAAAAATAAAACATAACCAAAAAGGTCATATCGATTTTAAAGAAACACTTAAAAAAGGCACTTTTTTAGACCGATTAATTAAAAAACCAAAAAAATATTTTATTGGTTTAAATTTTTTCAAATCTACCTTATCAAATATGTCGCAATCTATTTTATTTGAACCTCAAACTTGGTCGAATTATAGTACTTGCATTAATTTGTTTTCAGGCAATTTAAATAAAAATGATAATGAACATCGGTTTATTAGACTTTCTCCTCAAATTATTAACGATGAATCGGATGAATTTATCAGACAATTATATAATTTAGATATGGATATAACCGAAAAAAAAGAACTAGATTTAATTATTAAATGTTTTGATAAATGGGAAAAATCAGAAATTATTAACGAACCAATTCAATGGTCAAAAACCATTAATGGTGATTACATTTTTGCAAAAGGCCATCAAACATTTAACGATGCCATGAACGATTTAAATTGGCTTTAATGATAAAAGAGAAACACATATTAGTAATAAGACTTTCCGCAATGGGCGATGTGGCAATGCTCGTTCCTGTAATTAGATGTGTTTTAAATCAGAATAAAAATGTGAAAATTACCGTTTTATCACGCAATTTTTTAAAACCAATTTTCGATGAAACTATTTTAGGCGATAAAGTAAACTTTTATACTGCGGACACAAAAAACAAGCACAAAGGTTTTTTAGGTTTATATAAATTAGCAAAAGAACTAAAGAAGCAAAAAATTACACATATTGCCGATACGCATAATGTTTTACGCTCAAAAATTTTAAGATTCTTTTTATTCGGATTAAAAAACGCTTCCATCAATAAAGGTAGATCAGAAAAAAAAGCATTAACAAGAACCAAAAACAAACTTTTCAAACAACTAAAAACAACCCACGAAAGATACGCAGATGTTTTTAGAGATTTAGGTTTGCAAGTCGATTTATCAAAACATAATTTTCCTAAAAAACCAAATAGACCAAATGCCATTTTAATAAATTCTATAGAAGAATCTACAAAAAAACGGATAGGCATTGCACCATTTGCACAATATAAAGGTAAAATGTATCCGTTAGATTTAACAGAAAAAGTTATTGAGAAATTAGCAAAAGAAAATCAGTTATTTCTTTTTGGTGGTGGAAAAAAAGAAGTTGACTTACTAACTAAAATTGCAAAAAAACACACAAATGTGTTAAATGTCGCAGGGCAATTAAATTTAAAAGAAGAATTACAACTTATAGCAAATTTAGACGCAATGTTAGCAATGGATTCTAGTAATGCTCATTTTTCTGCAATGTTTGGTGTAAAAACAGTTACAATTTGGGGCGTTACACATCCGTTTGCAGGATTTACTCCTTTTTTACAACAAGAAAATTGTATTATACCAAATAAAAAACAATACCCCAATTTACCTTGTTCCATTTATGGAAATAAAATTTGTGAAGGTTATGAAAACGTAATGCAAAGTATTTCGATTGATGAAATTATTGCTAAGTTTCAATAAATAACCTTAAATTTGCAGTCTAATACATTTACTTCATGAAAAAAATTGCCGCAATATTAATTTTTTTAGTACTTTCTTGTGCAAATAAAAATGAAATTTCACAAGTAGTAGAAGCATCTTGTGGACAATGTAAGTTTGGTATGACAAACCAACAAGGTTGCGATTTAGCAATTAAAATAGATGGTAAAGCATATTTTGTAGATGGCACTAAAATTGACGATCATGGTGATGCACATAACAAACAAAATGGTTTTTGCGAAGTGATAAGAAAAGCAAAAGTTACTGGCAAAATCATTAATGATAGATTTATCGCTACTACATTTAAAATGATAAAAAAATAATAATTATATAAAACCCTCAAATATTTCCAAGAAATGAAAAAAACCTTTATTCTTTTCGTAATCCTATTATTTAGTATAATTAGTTTCTCTCAGACAACTCCTGGAGATTATACTATTAAACTTTTAGAGTCTAATTCTAAAAACTCTGATTTCGGACCAACTTATCAAACCGAAAGTACCGTAATTTTCTCATCTTCTAGAGGTGGCGGAAAAAAATGGAAAAACAAAGAACCCTTTCTAGATTTATTTGAAGCAACTATTAATGAAGATGGTAGCTTTAGTAATATAAAAAAATTGCCTTCTAATATTAATGGAAAATACCATGAATCTTCTGTTTCTTTTACGCCAAATAAAAAGACGGTTTATTTTACTAAAAATAATGATGATGTCGATATTAGAGCAAACGATAGTCTAGTAAATTCAGATAGTCGCAGAGAAATTAAACAAGCAAAAAAAGACGAAAAAGAAAGACAAAAAACAGCGTATTTATTAATATATAGAGCAGATGTTGCTGTTGATGGAGAATGGTCAAACATTACCTCATTACCATTTAATAATCGAAATTATTCTGTAGCTCATCCAGCGGTAAGTCGTGATGGATCAAAACTCTATTTTGCTTCAGATATGCCTGGTGCATATGGTGGACAAGATATTTTTGTAGTAGATATTTTAGCAAACGGCAAGTATTCTAAACCTAGAAATATGGGTAGAAAAGTAAACACTTTAGGTAGTGAAATGTTCCCTTATATTGATAGTAAAAATAATTTATACTTTTCTTCTGATAGTAGAAAAGGTGGTTTTGGTGGTTTAGACATTTATGCTGTAAAAGTGTATGCGGATAATACCATTTCTGATGCGTTACATTTGGGTGAACCAATTAATAGTAATGCTGATGATTTTGGTTATGCTCTAAATAATGATATTGATCAAGGTTATGTATCCTCAAATAGAGAAGGCGGAAAAGGTAGTGACGATATATATCATTTATCCGTAATTGTTCCGTTAAAATTTGAATGCACACAATTTCTAACAGGAACCGTTAAAAGCACTAAAAAAGACAAACCTATATCTAAAGTTACAGTTACTCTTTATGATAAAAATGGAACCGTTTTAAATACCACAACAACAAATGGTAGAGGTATTTTTAAATTTGATGTACCATGTGATTCTAATTTAAAAGTTGGCGCTAATAAATCTAAATTTGAAGATGATTTTGAAGAATTTACTACTGGCGAAAAACAAGATGGCAATGTTACGATTGCATTACAATTAAAACCAGTGGTGATTTGTAAACAAACTATTAATGGTATTGTAAAACATGCAAAAACAGGAAGCCCAATTTCTAATGCATTTGTTAGAATAGTGGATAATACCGGCAAAGATCAAAACTCACTTAATACGGATAGTAATGGTGGATTTACCACAACTTTACCGTGTAAAAGCGATTATAAATTTACAGCAAGTAAGCTTAAATTTATGCAAGATTTTCGTGAAATTAGTACTAAGAAAAAACCAAAGAAAGCAATGAATTTAGTATTCAATTTAAAACCAGAAATTGATACTACTGAAGTTAAAATCGTAAGAAATAAAGTAATTGTTAATATTAATCCTATTTATTTTGAATTGAATAAAGATAATATTAATAAAGATGCAGCAATAGAATTAGAAAAAGTTGTTGCTATAATGAAGAAATATCCTGATTTAAAAATTGAAGGCGGATCACATACAGATTCAAGATCTACAGATAGTTATAATTTTAAATTATCAGATAGAAGAGCAGCATCTACAATAGAATATATTATTTCTCATGGTATTAATGCGTCTAGAATTACTGCGAAAGGTTATGGCGAATCACAACCTGTAAACCGTTGTGTTGATGGTGTAAGATGTTCTAATGCTGAGCACGCTGAAAACCGTAGAACTGAATTTGTGATTTTAAACCCTGGAGTTTTAGGTTATATTGATGAGTAATTAATTTTAGTTCTGTCTACTAATTTATTGAACTTTGTCAAAGTTAAACTTCATAACGCAAAAAACTTTGACAAAGTTCATTTTTTAGACAAAGATAAAAAATCCCACTATATTTACAGTAGAACCTCTTTTTTAAACAAAAGATTATCAAGTAGTTGCAATTTGGTCTTTTGTCTAATATCTAATAGCGAAACGGTCTAATGTCTTTATCGGACAATACTAATATTAATTAAATAAATCCCGTTCTAGTCATCACATGATATCTTGGGTCATCAATACTTTCTTCAATTACATTTAGTAATCTAGGTGAAGCTTTTACCATAATATCTTTACATTCTTCGGAGAGATGTTTTAAACGTATTTGTTTGCCTGCTTTTTCATATTTTTCAACCAAATTAAATAAAGCTTCAATTGCTGAATGATCGGAAACTTTAGATTCTAAAAAGTCGATTTCTACTTTTTCAGGATCGTTTTTCACATCAAATTTAGTATTAAATGTTTGAATACTTCCGAAGAAAAGTGGTCCATAAATTTCATAAACTTTAGTGCCATCATCTTTAAAACGCTTTCTTGCTCTAATACGTTTAGCGTTTTCCCAAGCATAAACTAATGCCGACATAATAATACCTACAATAACCGCAATTGCTAAATCTTCGAAAACAGTGACTAAAGAAACCGTAATGATAACTAAAGCATCGGCTAAAGGTATTTTATGTAAAATTCTAAAACTTGACCAAGCAAATGTGCCAATAACTACCATAAACATTACGCCAACTAATGCTGCTATTGGTACTTGCTCTATTAATCCTGATGCAAATAAAATGAATATTAACAATAATAAAGCCGCTGTAATACCAGATAATCTGTTTCTTCCGCCACCTTTTATGTTAATGATAGATTGACCAATCATGGCACAACCGCCCATACCACCAAATAAACCTGTTACAATATTTGCGCCACCTTGCGCTAAACATTCTCTGTTTGTATTTCCGCGAGTTTCTGTTAATTCATCAATTAAATTTAAGGTCATTAAAGATTCTATTAACCCAATTGCGGCTAAAATAATTGCAAATGGACCAATAAACTTAAGTGTTTCCCATGTTAATGGAATTTTATTAAAAATTGCATATTGAAATTGAGGCAAACCACCTTTTAATCCATTTCCGCCGCCATCTTTTATGAAACTACCAACAGTTGCAACGTCTAAATTACCAAAAATAACAATTAACGAAACCACTAAAATTGCTACTAAAGCATCTGGAATATTTTTGCTTATTTTAGGCAAACCCCACATTAATAGCATGGTTAATAAAACCAAACCTAGCATTAAATATAATTTTGTGGATTTTAAAAAGGATTTTGCAAAACCTTTCTTTTCTATTTTATAAATTGCATTATCTTCAAAATTAAATTTTACCTTTTTAGTGGAAGCATCAAAAACTTGGTTATTATAAATTTCATAAGAAACTACGTTTGCGTTTGTAGAAATTAACTGATTATTATTTTTAGTAAACATTAATTCGTTAGTCTGAAAATCGTAAACTTTACCATTCTCTACATACATTATCTTTTCTTTAGAAACGGTTTCGATTTTATTATTACCAAAATTATCTTTTATAATTTCTTTAAACATTCCTAATTGTGATAAAAAAATCACGATTGCCAAACCGTTTACAAAACCCATCATTACAGGATGCGGAATTAGTCTAACAAATTTACCTAATTTTAAAAACCCTGCGAGCATTTGTATAATACCCATTAAAATTACGGTGGCAAAAAGGTAGTATAAACCTAGGTTTTCGGCTTCGGTTCCCATAGCATTTCCTTTGGCAACTAATACGACCATTACAACTGCTAACGCACCAGTTGCACCAGAAATCATGCCTGGACGACCGCCAAATATTGCGGTAATAATACCAATCATAAACGCAGCATATAAACCAACTAATGGGTCAACACCTGCAACAAATGCAAAAGCAACTGCTTCTGGCACTAAGGCTAAAGCAACAGTAATACCCGATAAAATATCGTTTTTTGCGTTATTAGTATGTTTACGGATAAATGCGTTCATAAGTAATTGATTTATAAGCCTGCGAAAATAATACTATTTTTTAATAATTTTTAACTTTAGTTGATTATATCATAATTTTACACGAACTTTACACTTCATTATATATAAAACATTGAAACGATTTTATAT
>CAYQTF010000081.1:0-11266 GCA_964420345.1 uncultured Flavobacteriaceae bacterium | reverse complement strand
TAAAGAAGTTGTGCCTAATGCCTTGTATTTATTCATAATAGCAAAATACAACTAACATTCTGATATTCAAAGAATTAATTCAAGAGATTGCCTTTATTAAATCATTGTTGTCTTGACAAAAGACATAAGACCGCTTTGCTTTACGACATAAGATAAATCGTAACAAATTTACTATCTAAGATCTTAAAAAACTAACATACAGTTCTAAAAAAAAGAAAACCCAAACAAAATTAATTGTTTGGGTTTTATTTTGAACAACGACTTATTGCCTATTGCCTAAAATACTAAAACATTTCTCTACCTGAAAAATGAAAAGCACCTTCTATAGCAGCGTTTTCATCACTATCAGAACCATGCACAGCATTTTCACCAATAGAAGCAGCATATAATTTACGTATTGTTCCTTCTGCAGCATCTGCAGGATTTGTAGCACCAATTAAAACTCTAAAATCTTCTACTGCATTGTCTTTTTCTAATATTGCAGCAACAACTGGTCCTCTAGTCATATATTCAACTAATTCACCAAAAAATGGTCTTTCGTTATGAACTGCGTAAAATGCTTCAGCATCTCTTTTAGTCATATGCGTCATTTTCATTGCAACAATTCTAAATCCTGAAGCATTAATTTTTTCTAAAATTGCACCAGTATTTCCTTTTTCTAAAGAATCTGGTTTCAACATGGTAAACGTTCTATTTGTAGTCATTTTTATTTTCTTAAAATTGAGGTGCAAAGATAATATTAATTATAATTTAATCTCTAAACTTCTGGAGAAAATTCAAAATTATTATATACTATTTAGTGCCTAAAGTATTTAGAGTTAAAAGTGTCTAGAATTAATATTGTGTGTTTTAAACTAATTTTCTTTATAAATTAATATTTCTAAATATGATGAAAATTAAAACTTTAGTCACTTTAAATACTTTAAACTCTAAGTACTAAAAACTCGCAAATTATTTAACCGTATCAGGTACAAGCAAAGAAACATCGCCATTATGTCTTAAAATATCTCGTACAATACTAGAGCTTATATACGAAGTGTTTGCACTAGTTAATAAAAAAATAGTTTCAATTTTAGACAACTTTCGGTTGGTATGTGCAATCGCTTTTTCGAATTCGAAATCAGCTGGATTTCGTAAACCTCTTAAAATAAAATCAATCTTGTTTTTTTTACAAAAATCAATAGTCAATCCTTTATAAGAAGTTACTGTTATTTTTTTATTTCCTTTGAAGGTTTCTTTAATAAATGAAATTCTTTTTTCTAAACTAAACATATATTTTTTAGCAGAATTTGTACCGATGGCAATCACAATTTCATCAAATAAAGGCAATGCTCTATTTATAATATCAACATGACCTAAAGTAATCGGATCGAAAGATCCTGGGAAAACAGCTCTTTTCATTTTTAAATAATTTCCTGCAAGATAAGGAAATAAGATTTTAAAATTTAAAATTAAAATAATTTTTACCAATTTATAAAAGTGTAATTTTGCCAAATGCAATTAGGAAAAATAAATAAACTAACAGTTAGCCGCATCACAAAATTCGGGACTTATTTAAAAGACGATAATAATGATGAAGTTTTATTGCCAGATGATTACGAAGGCGAAGTAAATTTAGACGATGAAATTGAAGTTTTCATTTACCTAAATAATAAAGAAGAATATGTTGCAACAACCAATTTTCCGAAGGTAACTTTAAACAGATTTGCTTATTTAGAAGTAACCGATGTAAATAACATAGGTGCTTTTATAAATATTGGTATTGAAAAAGAGTTATTGATTCCGTATTCCGAACAAACCGAAGAAATGCACGTTGGTAATTCGTATTTAATTTTTATGTATCTAGACGAAGAAACTAATAGATTAGTTGGTTCTTGCAAAGAAAATGATTTTGTTTTCTTTGATGAAATTGATATCGAAAGAGGCGATGAAGTGGATTTAATTCTTTATCGAAATACAGAAAATGGCATGAATGCCATTGTAAATAATTTATATAAAGGGCTTATTTTTACTTCGGATATTCATAAAAAGATAAAAGAAGGAGATAATATAAAAGGTTACGTGAAAAATGTACGTGATGATGGTAAAATCGATTTAGTTTTAGAACCTATAGGTTACAAAAAAAGCATAGATAATTCAAACGATAGCATTCTCAAAAAACTTAAAGAAAATGATGGCGTATTATTTGCTACCGACAAAAGCAGTCCCGAAGAAATTAAAAAACATTTTGGTTTGAGCAAAAAAGCCTTTAAACGAAGTTTAGGTAATTTGTACAAGCAAAAAGTAATCGTAATTTTAGAAGATTGTATTAAATTAGCAGACTAACGGATTTTAGTACCTAAAGTTATAAGTACTTAAAGTGCCTAGAGTTTTACTAGTATTATGATAAAAAATCGTGAATTAATTAAACATTATTTTTAATATCACAATCTAAATAAAAGGTATTAAACCTCAGGGCAAGTCCTGAACCCAATAATAGTCCCGAAGTTTCGAGACCCATCACGCTAAAGACGTGGTAAAAGGGTCGAGGTATTAAACCAATATCCCGCTGAAAAAGCGGGATTAGTTCGATTTATCAAACCAAAGGCATGGCTAACTAAAAAATTTTGAGTTTATTTTTTAAAAGACCTTGCGACTTTCTCAGACCTCACAGGTTTTAAAAACCTGTGAGGTCTAAAAAACTTTAGGTCTAAAAACAAACCCAGAACTATGGTCTTTACTAGCGCCAGTAACACTTTTCAAACAATTAACTTTATTTTCTAATTTACATAATCCTAAAAAAGCAAAAATTAAAGATTCTTTAAAATCTATGATAGTTTTACTTGGAATGATAATTTTATTTTCACAAAAAAACTTAATTCTAGAAATTAAAAATTCATTAAAAGTACCGCCACCACTAATTAATAATTTACCATTCGTTTGTATCTTTTTTGAAATCTGAAAAGCAACATGTTCTACAAAAGTATTTAAAATATCTTTTTCGGAAACCGTGTATTTTTCAATTAATGGAAAAATAGTTTCGGTTACGAATTCAAAGCCTAAAGATTTTGGTTTTTCATTCCTGTAAAATGATAAATTATTTAATTCGTTTAATAATTTAGTATTTATTTTTCCTGTAGAAGCAATTTTACCTTTATCATCGTAATCAAAGCCTAATTTATTAGCAAAATGATTTAACACAATATTTACAGGGCAAATATCAAAAGCAATTCTTTCTTTATTTTTATCGAAAGAAATATTTGCAAATCCACCAAGGTTTAAACAAAAATCATATTCCGAAAACAATAACTTATCGCCTATTGGTACTAATGGCGCACCTTGACCGCCAAGAGCAACATCTTGCGTTCTAAAATCACAAATTGTTTTTTGTTTTGTTTTGTTTGCAATGGTCTGTCCATCACCAATTTGTAAGGTGTAATTTTCTTCGGGTTTATGATGAATTGTATGACCATGTGAAGCAATAAAATCAATTTTGTCAATCTTATTTATTTTTATAAAATCTAAAATTAATTCTGATAAATAAGTACCATATTTAATATCTAGTTTTTCTAATTGTTCCTTATTATAATAAAAAGCTTCTTTTAATAAAATCAGCCATTTACTTGGGTAGGCAATTGTTTCAGAATAAATAATATCGAAAGTACTATTTTTTCCATGAAAATGGCATTCTTCAAATTTAACATACACCAAATCTACACCATCTAACGAAGTGCCACTCATTAAGCCGATACAATACCAATTTTTTGTTTTCAATTTAAAATAGAATAGTTACCTTTGTAAACATAAAAATTAAAACTAAATTTTGTACTATTTTAATTAAAAATTTACAAAAAAAAATAAATACACAATGGATTTTACCTTATCAGAAGAACAAATAATGATTCGCGATGCCGCTCGTGATTTTGCACAAACCGAATTATTACCAGGCGTTATAGAACGTGATGAAAAACAAGAATTTCCGCACGAACAAATCAAAAAAATGGGCGAATTAGGCCTGTTAGGCATGATGGTTGACCCAAAATATGGCGGTGGCGGCATGGATGCTGTTTCTTACGTTTTAGCAATGGAAGAAATTTCTAAAATAGACGCTTCGGCATCTGTAGTAATGTCGGTTAATAACTCATTAGTTTGTTGGGGAATTGAAACTTACGGAACCGAAGAACAAAAACAAAAATACTTAACAAAATTAGCAACAGGTGAAATTATTGGTGCATTTTGTTTGAGTGAACCCGAAGCAGGATCTGATGCAACTTCGCAAAGAACAACTGCCGAAGATAAAGGCGATTACTATTTAGTAAACGGTACAAAAAACTGGATTACCAATGGTAGTACTGCATCGGTTTATATTGTAATTGCACAAACAGATGTAGAAAAAGGACATCATGGAATTAATGCGCTTATTATAGAAAAAGGGCAAGATGGTTTTGTGGTTGGACCAAAAGAAAACAAGTTAGGAATCAGAGGTTCAGATACACATTCATTAATGTTTACCGACGTAAAAGTGCCAAAAGAAAATAGAATTGGCGAAGATGGTTTTGGTTTTAAGTTCGCTATGAAAACTCTTGCTGGCGGAAGAATTGGCATCGCTTCACAAGCATTAGGCATCGCTTCTGGCGCTTATGAGTTGGCATTGCAATATTCTAAAGAACGTAAAGCGTTTGGTAAAGAAATTTCAAGACACCAAGCAATTGCTTTTAAATTAGCAGATATGGCAACCGAAATTGAATGTGCAAGACATTTATGTATGAAAGCAGCTTGGGATAAAGATCAAGGAAATAATTACGATTTATCTGGTGCAATGGCAAAATTATATGCTGCCGAAATGGCAATGCGAACTACTGTGGAAGCAGTACAAATTCATGGTGGTTACGGTTTTGTAAAAGAATACCACGTTGAAAGACATATGCGTGATGCTAAAATTACACAGATTTATGAAGGTACTTCGGAGATTCAAAAAATTGTAATTTCTAGGAGTGTTTTGAGGTAAATTAGTTTTTGTGTTTTGTGAGTTTTGATAGTAAAATAGAAACACGGATGACACGGATTTTTTACTGATTTTCACGGATTTTTGTTATCTCAATTGATGACTTAGTAGAAAAGCAAACTTTCTGAAATTTATTTTGGAAAGTTTTTTTTTGTTTATTATATTTTAAACTCTACTAGCGTTTATAATCCTATGAATATTAATGCTAGTAGAATTTTGTTTTATCTCGGTAGCATTCTACTATTGCGATAAATATATTTATATAAAAATACGGTCGAAACAATGGTTAATAATATAACTATAGGAAATATATCTTCTATAAAACCATAAAATTCATTACGTTTATCATAATAATAACCATAACGATATCTATCAAAATACTCCCAAAATAATAATGCCATAAATACAGGTATTAATAACTGACTTAATATTTTCATTATTCTAGATAATAAGGTGTGTTTTTTGGATGTAAAAGCAATTAAAAAAATGCTAATAATTACTAAATATAATACAATACGCACATAAAATTCCGAACTACTACTGACTACAATAATTGTTAAAATTCCAACAAAAATTGAAATCAAAACTCCTGTAAGTACTGTAAAACCAAAATCTGCAAGTGGCACAGAAATAAAAATCCATAAAAGTAACGCTAAGATTGTTGCAAAAAACAAAAAACCGTACAATATGTCCTTATCATGTAAAATATAGTCACCATTATATTTTTGATAGTTACGTAGCATTTTACTGTAAGCATTTTTCACCTTGTAAATTTGTTGGTTGTTTTTAAGAACTAATAAGTTGTAAGTAAATGCTTCTTTATTACGGTTGTATGCTTTTCGTTTATTGAAAATTATATTAGGATCACTTTCTGTAATGTTAATATTATATTTCTTAGCAATTTTTAAAAAAATATTTATCTTTTTTAATGCTTCTTTTTTAGTAATTGTTATTGGTAAATCATAATTGATATATGAATAAATAAACGGATGGTTTAATTTATTTATCGTTACGGAACTATCAGTAAATACAATGTTTAATTTTGAAATAACAGGCGATAAATTACCTTTAGAATATTTGTGCGTTTTATTATTATTGTCTGTAAAGAAAAGTGCACTAAAATTTAATGTTTCTATATCTTCTTTTAAATCATCTGTTATAGAATCTACCTTATTTTGAACTCTATAATTATAAACTTCCGTAGGAATAAAAGGTAAAACTGCCAATAACAAAATAAATAAAACAAACGAAAAATAAGTAGTCATACTTTTTTTATACGGTATTTTATAATGAATTCTATAAGAGTTAAATCTAATTTGTCTTACCACAAATAAAACAAATATAAGCAAAGACAAAAACCCAATAAAAATAGATAATGGTGCTAAAAATGGCGGAGAATATGTATAAATTCTTGTAGGAATTAAAAAACCAGTACAAACTGCAAGAATTACAAGAATAAAAATTAATGGCAAAAATTTATGCCAACCGATAATCCATTGAAACGGATTGCTTTTTAAAAAAGAATTGTCTATTTTTTTATATAATTCTTTCATAATTAAAATAATTTTTTAGTTGAATTACTAATATTTCGATAATAAGAAATTTCAATTGTATTTGAAATTAAATCTTTTAAAAACGCATTACTTGTAATTGTATTATCTAATTCTATATGATAATAAACACCTCTTTTTAGAAACTCAATATTTTTTGTTTTTAGAAACTGCTCTAATTCGGTAGTATTTTCTACTAATAATTCTATCGTATTTTTATCGCTTGTTAAACTTTCTTTGTTTCCGCTAAAGATAGATTTACCATGTTTCATAAAAATCATTTCATCGGCAACAGTTTCTATTTCATGTAGTTGCTGTGAACTTAAAATAATAGTTATCGGATAATCTTTAGAAATAGTTAACGATTTTAAATCGGATAAAAATTGTTGCTGTGCATTAATATCTAAATTTGCAATTGGTTCATCAAGAACTAATAACTGTGGTTTGCCAATAAGTATTCTTGCTAATTCAAAACGCAAACGATAACCTGTTGAAATTTCTGACCATTTTAAATGTGCGTATTTTTTTAAGTTTAAAAAATTTAAAACCTCTTCTAATTCGTTTTCAATTTCCTCTTTAGGGATATTCTCTAAAGTTGCCTTTAAAAGTAAGTTTTGCCTTAAAGTACCATACCATCTAGGTATTCGTTGTGGAATAAATGCAATTTTCTCACGAATGTCAATCCAGTTATTTGCTGTAGTTGGTGTTTTTTCAAAATAAGTAAAAGAACTGCTTTCTGCTTTAATATTACCCGCTATAATGTTTAATAGTGTTGTTTTTCCGTTTCCGTTTTCACCAACAACACCAGTAATTGTATCTGGTTTTAATTCAATTTTTGCAACATCTAAAGTGAAATTTGACTTTTTATATTTCTTAATTATATCGGTTGCTGAGAATATGGTTTTTATCATTTTTTTACTTATTCTTTATTACTGTAAATATAACTGTTTTAGAAGTGTTAAATTATAACAAAGAAAAATAATGTGAAAAAACATAAATTAAATCATGTTTTTTGTTTTTCTAAACATAAAATAAAACCCAACTAAAACCATTGGTATGGATAATAATTGCCCAGTTGTTAAGTTATTATTAAACGAAGATTCTAAACCGCCTTGAGATTCTTTTAAAAACTCCACAAAAAATCTAACAGACCAAAGTAAGACCATAAATAAACCAAAAATATAACCTGGTTTATCTTTTTTATTGGTTTTCCAATACACATACCAAAGTGTTAAAAACACCAAAACATAACCTAAAGATTCAAAAATTTGAGATGGATAACGATAAGGAACTGTTTCTAAAATATATTTAAACTTCGGGTTGTTTTCTATTAATTTATACGCTTCGTTTACAGTTTTTGCACCTGTTTCTTTTAGTGCAGTTTGTTCCCCAATTTGATGTCTAATAAATCTAAAACCTAATGCCGAATCGGTTACTTTACCAACAATTTCGGAATTCATTAAATTTCCAAAACGAACAAAAGCTGCGCCAATTGATGCAACAATTGCAATACGGTCTAAAATCCAAATGAATGGTTTGTATTTGTATTTACGTGTATAAAAATACATTGCTAAAGCAATACCAATTGTTGCACCATGACTAGCAAGACCCTGAAAACCAATGACTTCAAAACCTAACATTGCAGATGCGTCTAATCTTATTGGTAAAAATATTTCTATAAATGGTCTTTCTTTAAAAGAATCCCAACTATAAAAAAACACTTCACCCAATCTTGCACCAAAAATAGTAGCAATTACAACCCACATAAAAATAGAATCTACGTGTTCTTCTTTTACACCTTCGTTTTTATATATTTTTTTTAATAAATAAATTCCTAATAAAAAAGCGCAAACAAACATTAAGCCGTAATAACGAATAGGGAAATTAAAAATTCTAAAAAGTTCTGGTGATGGATTCCAAGTTATATTTAGTAGCATGGTTATAATGGTTTAATTGTTTTTTGTTTAATTGTTTAATTGTTTAATTGTTTTTTGTGTAATTGTGTAATTGAAATTTGATTAAACGATTAAACAAATCAACAGTTACACTTTTTTTTGACAAAGATAAATTAATTTTGAATTTTGTTCCGATACTTCGGAATTGAATTTTGAATTATTTTTTACGGAACAGGATCATAACCAGATTTTCCCCAAGGATGACAAGAAAATATTCGTTTAATTGCTAACCAAGAACCTTTTAAAACACCATGTTTTTTCAATGCTTCGACGGAATAATGAGAACAGGTTGGTTGAAACCTACAACTTGATGGCGTATATGGTGAAATCGCTACTTGGTAAAAACGTATTATTAGAATGAATGGATATGTGAGGATTTTTTTTGACACAGATTTATATGAATTATTTAGCCACGAATTTCACTAATTTTCACGAATTGTTTCTGATTTTATTTTTTTTATTTCCCGCAGATATCGCAGATTGCCGCAGATTTTTTGAGTTAGTTCAGCGAAAATCTGCGATATCTGCGGGAAAATTTTAAATGTTAAAAGTCGTACCATCACGACTATCTTTTAATTGAATTCCTTTTTCTAATAATTTAGCTCTAATTTCATCGGACAACGCATAGTTTTTATTTTCTTTTGCTTGTTTTCTCATTTCAATTAACATTTCTACAACTCCTGTTAATTTATCGTTATTATTGTTGTTTTCCGAAACATTTAACAATCCTAAAACATCAAATGTAAATTCATTCATTGTTATTTTTAATATCTCAAAATCTTCTTTAGAAATTGTTTCTTTTTTTTCTTTTAATAAATTGATGAATTTTACACCTTCAAATAAATGTGCTATTAAAATTGGTGTGTTAAAGTCATCATTCATAGCATCGTAACATTTTTGTTTCCATGACGTTACATCTATACTCGAAGAATTACTAACTTCTAATTTACTTAGGTTATTCATTGCTTCCATTAAACGTTTATGTCCTTTTTCTGCGGACAATAAAGCGTCATTTGTTAAATCTAACACACTTGAATAATGTGCTTGTAACATCGAAAATCGAACAACACTTGGTGTAAATGCTTTTGATAAAACGCTATTATTACCTGTATAAATATCACTTGGGTTTACAAAATTACCTGTTGATTTAGACATTTTTTTTCCGTTTAAATTCAGCATATTGGTGTGCATCCAATAATTAACTGGCGCTTTGTTGTTGCAAACTTGTGCTTGTGCAATTTCACACTCGTGATGCGGAAATTTCAAATCCATTCCGCCGCCATGAATATCGAATTGTTCGCCTAAATACTTAGTACTCATTACGGTACATTCCAAATGCCAACCAGGAAAACCTGTTGACCAAGGCGAACTCCAACGTTGAATATGCTCAGGATCTGCTCTTTTCCAAAGTGCAAAGTCTTGTGGGTTTTTCTTGTCAGATTGACCATCTAAAGCACGTGTATTTACAATTGCATCTTCTATAATTCGTTTAGATAATATTCCGTAGTTTTCTTTTTCATTATATTTTAATACGTCAAAATAAACAGAACCGTTAACTACATAAGCCATTCCGTTATCAATTATAGTTTGAATTGCTTCAATTTGTTCTACAATATGACCAGTTGCGGTTGGTTCTATACTTGGTGGCAAAAAATTGTATTGTCTTAAAACTTCATGAAAATCTACGGTGTATTTTTGAACGATTTCCATTGGTTCAATCTTTTCTAATCTTGCTTTTGTGGAAATTTTATCTTCGGAATTATCATCAGTTAAATGACCTGCATCGGTAATATTACGAACATATCTTACTTTGTAACCTAAATGTAAAAAATAACGATAAATCATATCAAAACTCATAAAAGTTCTAACATTACCTAAATGTACATTGCTGTAAACTGTTGGTCCACAAACATACATACCGACAAAACCTTTTGTTATTGGTTTAAATATTTCTTTTTTACCTGTTAATGTATTGTAAATTTTTAACTCTTGCATTGTTACTTTTTTAAAGTAGCAAAGATAGAGTTTTCTTGATAGTTATTAGAATAAGAATTTAAAAAACCTCACAGGTTTTAATCCCAAAAACTTCGGGACTGTGAAGATTGATTTATTAAAAATTAGTATTGTCCGATAAAGACATTAAACCGCTTCGCTATTAGATATTAGACAAAAGACTAAATTGTAACTATTTGACAATCTTTTATTTAAAAAATAAAGTAAGTTTGGCAGTAATTCTTTAATTCATTTTTTAAAAAGTAAGGTGCCGTTTTACAAATATCTCCTTACTTCTTTGTTTTATTGGGTTTTTAGTGTTTGTCTATAATTTTTATCGGACAACAGTAATTAAAAATTAAATTTCAAATAATTTTTCTAAACACTTTTATAAATGCCTCTTGCACAACATCTTCGGCAACATCGGTTTTATTTACATATTTTAAAGCGACATTATACATTACCTTACAATACTTATCATACAATTGCATTTGTGCTTTTGCATCGTTTTTTTTACAAGCCGCAATTAAATGTTGCATGTTCATTACTACTGTTTGGTTATTATAAATACGAATAAAATATCTTTGTGTTGCAAATATCAATAAAAATATTTCGTTTATCTTTACACCAATGCAAACTGACAAAAAAAATAAGACTGCTTTATCTGAAATTGATGGTGTTAAAAGACCTTCAATTATTAATCCTTTATTAAAAAATGAAAAATGGATTAAATCTAAAAACAATTCCGTTAAAGAAATTGTTTTTCAAATTAAAAAACAAAATAT
>CAYQTF010000080.1:0-11490 GCA_964420345.1 uncultured Flavobacteriaceae bacterium | reverse complement strand
AAACTTTTGATATAAGAAGGTTTGTTATGAAAATCAATTAATAGAGGTTGCCTTAATACAAAATTTCTAGACACTATATTAAATTCTCTTTCCGATAAAGTAAAAAAATCTAAATACGGTATTCAATTAGAAGACTATATTAACGACATTAAAAAAGAAGAAAATAACTAATTATTATGGCACTATGCCAAATATGGTGGTTATTATTTTTAATTTCCAAAAATAAAATTCCAAATCTCAAATAAAAATCAAAAATCAATTTTTTTAAAAAAAACAAACATTACATTGTTTATGAGTACTAATTTTTAATATAATACAAAACTTTTTTTTTGATATTTTAAATATTGAGATTTATTTGGAATTTGGAACTTGATTTTTTGGGTATTTTAGTTTTTCAAGATAAAAGTATAATTCTAATAACCATTTTTACTCACTAAAATTAACATAGATATATTATCATTTCGCTTTAATACTCCATTGGTAAGTGAATGAAGAAACTTCAACACCTTGTTCATTAATTCCTTTTGATGTCATAGAAATTACTTGACCTTCTTTAGTTGCTATTGTTTTTTCAATTGCTTCCTTAATATGGTTGCCATCTTTACATGAAAAAGTAATTTTACCTGTAGCTTTTTTGTAAAAATCTCCTGTTTGGTGCGTAACTAACATCGATATTTTTTGACCGCTATCATTTATATGTTTCATTACTAAAACACCTGTGGTAAGTTCTGATGCCATTCCTTGAACTGCCCAATATAGAGATTTAAACGGATTTTGATTCTTCCATTTATGTTTAACCACAGCAATTACTTCATCTTCAGTTATTTTACTAACTCTAATACCTGTAAAATAGGCTGCAGGTAATTTGAATAATAAAAATTTATTCATGTTTTTTACAGTAAACTTACTCATAAAGTCTTTTATTTATTGATTTAGTTGCCGAAATTACTATAATTATTTTTTATAACCAAACGTTAATAAAATGTTAAAACATAGTACTATGTATTGCATAGTACTATATTGTTTTTATATTTGTAGTGTTATTAATTTAAATATAACAAAAAAATGACAACAAAAGACGAAAATAATTTAGCATTATTAACACACTTATCAGGTTTTGGTGGTTATATTTTTCCTTTAGGAAGTATTATAGTTCCATTAATAATTTGGGAAACTAAAAAGAAAGAAAGCGATTTTATAGATTATAATGGCAAAGAAGTAATCAATTTTAATTTAAGTTATTTACTCTACACAATTGTTTTAGGTATTAGTTCAGTGCCGTTTTTTATGGGTTCTTTTTTTAGAAGTTTACATGGCAATGTGATAGATTTTGATAATTTAAATATGCATTTCGATTTTAATTATAATAGTCTATTCGGAATTTTCAGCATCGCTTCTTTAATAAGTATTATGGCTTTAGGAAAAATTGTTTTGATAATAATGAATGCTATTGCTGCTCACAAAGGCGAAAAAGTAAAATACCCGTTAACTATAAAATTTATTAAATAAAATAACTAAACCAAACCGTTATGATAAAAATAATAATACTATTAATTCTAAGTATGTTGCAAATAATTGTAGCAATGTTGTAATTAGAAGTAAAAACTAAAGGTATTTTTTAATATCTAAAAAAACAAAAAAATGAAGTTAGAAAATACAAAAGCGCAAATGCGAAAAGGAATTTTAGAATTCTGTATTCTCACCATATTACAACGTGGTGATGCATATACGTCAGAATTACTAAAAGTACTAAAAGATGCCAAATTATTGGTTGTTGAAGGTACGGTTTATCCGTTATTAACAAGACTTAAAAATGGTGGTTTACTAAGTTATCGTTGGGAAGAATCTACATCTGGACCACCAAGAAAATATTATGCATTAACCGAAACTGGTCAACTATTTTTAAAAGAATTAGATACAACTTGGACTAGCTTATCACTTTCTGTAAATACGGTAATAACTAACAAAAAATCAAAAAAATAAGAATTATGAATAAAACAATAAACATAAATTTAGGAGGCGTTTTCTTTCATATAGATGAAACTGCATATAAAAAGTTAAAAAAATATTTAGATGCAATCCGTAGATCATTAAGCGATGATCCAAAAGGAAAAGACGAAATATTAACCGATATCGAATCGCGAATTGGTGAAATTTTAGCAGAAAATGTAAAAGATATTAGGCAAGTAGTAAACGAGCAAGATATTGATGGCATTATAGAAGTAATGGGTAAACCAGAAGATTATATAGGTGATGAAGAATTCTTCGAAGAGCACACAAGTTCTTCATATACCAATAAAAATTCTAAAAAATTATACAGAGATACTAATGATAAATTTTTAGGTGGTGTTTCTTCTGGTTTGGCTCATTATTTTGGTATGGATACTATTTGGGTTAGATTAATTTGGTTAGTGTTGTTTTTTAGCGGCGGAATTGGTGGTTTAGTATACATTGTTTTATGGATATTATTACCCGAAGCAAATTCAACTTCCGAAAAATTAGAAATGGAAGGCGAAGCAGTAAATATATCGAATATCGAAAAAAAAATTAGAGAAGAATTTACGAATGCTTCACAAGTGCTAAAAGACGGCATTGATGATGTTTCAGAACATTTAAAAAAAAAGAATTACCAGAGTAAAGTAAAATCAGGTTCTCAAGAAATTGTGAGTTTATTTGGTAAAATTTTATCCACATTTTTTAATATTTTCGGTAAATTTATTGGCGCACTTTTAATATTTATTGCAGGAATAACTATTGTAAGTTTATTATTTGGTTTATTGTTTTCTAGTGGTGTTGGTATTTTAGGTGTCGAAGGTGATTTCTTTCAATTGCCAATTCAAGATCCTATTTTTCCATTATGGATAATTGCCGTTTTTATTATTTTGGCAGTTGTAATTCCTTTTATAGCCTTATTTATGTTAGGGTTGCGAATATTATCTTCTAGTGTGAAATCATTTTCTAGAACTACTAAATTAAGTTTGTTAGGCATTTGGTTAATTTCATTAGTAGCAATTGCATTTGTTTCTATTAATGATGGAATAAATTATGCAAATAATGGTTTTGTAGTTAAAAAACACCTAGTTAATACAACAAATAAAGACACTTTAACAATCAAAATCATCAAACAAGAAGATGTAGATTATACCATAATAAATAATGATAAATACTTAGAAATTGATGGCAAAAACATGCAATTTAGCGAAGATGTAAATTTAGATTTTAAAGAATCTACAGATGGTACAACGTATTTAAAAGTATATAAAAAATCTACAGGTAGATCTAAAAAAATAGCACAAAAAAATGCTGAAAAACTGATTTATAATTTTGAATTAAAAAATAATGAACTACTTTTAGATGCAGGTTTTATGACTGATTTTACTAATCGTTTTGGTAGTAAAAGAGTAAACTTAGTATTATATCTTCCAAAAGGGAAAAAAATTTATTTAGATAAAACGTTAAAAGATGAATTTTACGGTTCTTATAACTCCTATATTGTAAAAGACAATGATAATATGGAACATCATTTTATTCAAAATGAAAATACTTTAGAATGTACAGATTGTTCTAAAGAAACAAAAGAAGAAGATATAAAATCAATTAAATTAAAAATTGATAACGATGGAATTGATTTGAAAATAGAGAAAAGTAATAAAAATCAAGAAGCTAAAGTTAAAAAAGACACTATTGAAAAAGTGAAATCTGTTAAAATCAATAAACACGTTTCTGAATCGGAAAATGGTTTAGAAATAAATTAAAGATTTTTAATTGCAAATAAAATATAATTAACTCACACTTTGGTTTTTAAGTCACAGTGTGAGCATTTTTTTAGTAGGGTCTTCTTGAAGGTTGTATTAAAATATTTGAATTTAATTACTATTTTTTTTTTGATAAGATTTTTTCACAAACTTACTTATTTCATCAGCTATCAACTTTACGCCATTACTGTTCCAATGTGTGTCATCTAATTGATAAAGATAATCTCCTGAATTTTTCCGAACATAATTATTAAAAACATCTAAAGTGTTAATTTTAGTAATTCCCTTAAGGTTTAATAAGGAGTCTAATTTTAATAAATAATTTGGTTGGTTTTTAAAAGGAACATTTTTGTAATAGACAGTCTCTTTGTTTGGCATCGGAATAAACAAAAAATCAACTCCGATAGAATCACAATATTTTTTATATGTTGAAAGAGTACTCACTACATTATCTAATTCTTTATAATGGTATTCTTGATTAATTCCGTTAAGAAAAAACATTTTCGGATTATATTTTCCTGGAACTCCATTGCCATGAGAATTCGTAATTCTTGATTTTAAATATTTAAAAAGATAATTTCTAGAAACTCGATCTTTAATTATCTCAGTTGAATTAGTTTTTTTGAACTTTTTATTTGTTATTTTTATTGATCTTGGTAAATCTCTTTCTACAATACTATATATAATTAATTTAGGTTTTTCAATAATGTTATTATTCAATAAATAAATAAAACTACTGAATGTTACTGGAGATAAGTTGTAAACTTTCGTATTTAATTTATTCCTTACTAGATTAGTTAATGTAGAATCTTGTGGTAAACTTGAGCCAGTAACAAAGGAATCACCAATCAGTATTATTTCTGACTTTTTAATAAAAAAATCATTTCTAAAACCTAAGTCATCGGTTTTCCAATTTTCTTGTTTAATAATTTCATTGTCTGTGCGAAAACATAAATCACCTTTAGAATACATCATCATATTTCGATTAGGATAATAGGGGTAAGCAATATCTCTCTTCGATTTAAATCGCAACGCTTCCCAAGGTCTATAGGTAAAAATATTTAACGGTAAGAATACTTCAAAAATAAAAAAAGTTAGAGGTAATGCAAAAATAATGGTTTTAATAATAAATTTTTTCATAATTAAAATTGAAAATAAATAAACTGTTGTTCTTTACCACTAAACCAAAATATCGCAATTACCAACATATAATACATTAAATACCTTAAAGGTCTTTTCCATTTAGTTCCTATATGTTGAATTGCATATTCTCCTTCTCGACCAAACCATTCGATAGTAATGAAAACTATAATTACTATTAAAATCACAAAATCTATCCTTGAATAAAATAGACTTATTGTTTGTATATAAGCAGCTTTGTACATTAAACCTAAGAACATGTGCTGAATGTAACTAATTGCATGCTCTATATTTTCTGCTCTAAAAAATATCCACGCAATAACTGTTAAACCAAAAGTTTTTAGCATTAAAAACGATTCTTTTAATGTAGGTAAGTATTTTCCTTGCGCTACAATATCTAAATGATTTCGATTGTTATTTGATAAAAGTAAAGGTAAAAAATAAATGGCATTTAATGCGCCCCAAACAATAAATGTCCAATTTGCACCATGCCAGAATCCGCTAACAATAAATATGATAAAGGTATTTCTGATTTTCATTTTAGTACCACCACGACTTCCTCCTAATGGAATATAGAGATAATCTCTAAACCAGGTAGAAAGTGAAATATGCCAGCGTCTCCAAAATTCTGCTATATCTCTTGAGAAAAAAGGAAAAGCGAAATTTTTCTTTAAATCAAATCCAAATAAACGAGAAGTCCCTATTGCAATGTCTGAATAACCAGAAAAATCCCCATAAATTTGAAATGTAAAAAACAATGCACCTAAAACTAAGGTGCTACCAGAAAAATCCGATGAATTATTAAATATCATATTGGCATACTCAGCACAATTATCAGCGATAACAATTTTTTTGAATAAACCCCATAGAATTTGCTTCATGCCATCAATAGCTTTAGAATAATTGAATATTCTTTTTTTGTAGAATTGTGGTAGTAAATTTGTTGCTCGTTCAATAGGACCAGCAACTAGTTGTGGAAAAAAACTTACAAATGCAGAGAATACAATAAAATCATTAGTTGGTTCCAGTTTCCTTTTGTACACATCTAATGTATAACTTAATGTTTGAAATGTATAAAAACTAATTCCTACGGGAAGGATTATACTTAATGAATTTGATTTAATTTCTGACCCGAAAAAAGTAAATGCAGTAATGAAATTATCAAGAAAGAAGTTGTAATATTTAAAGAACCCTAAAAAACCAAGATTAACTATAATACTTGTCCATAAGAGTGTTTTTCTTTTAATTACGTTGTTTTCGGTTTTCAATTTCAATCCAACTAAATAATCTATAATTGTACTAAATATAATTAGTGATAAAAATCGCCAATCCCACCAACCGTAAAATACATAACTAGAAATGACAATTAATAAATTTTGTAATCTTATTTTTTTGTTAAATACAAACCAATATAATATAAAAACTATAGGTAAAAATACGGCAAAATCAATGGAGTTAAAAAGCATTTGTATCTAATCTATTAATAGTTTTGGTGTTTTTAGGAACTCAACAAGGTGTGATTTTGTCATTTCGATAGATTCAAAATAACTAAAAATTTTTAAGTAGATAAAATCACAGACTCTATATTTTAATTTAAAGACCATAAGTTTCTGAAAGTTAAAAAAAATTAGTAAAAAATTGTTTTTAAATGAATTCGAATTTAGGTTACTGTTTCCAAACACTAGGGTTTTCTCTCCATTGTTTTAAGGATTCTAAATCATTTTCAGAAACATAATTAGTTTTTAATGCTTGTTCAATTAAGTTATCATAATTACTTAATGTAGTTAATTCAATACCTGCTTTTTCAAAATTTTCTTTAGCAATTTCAAAACCATAATTAAAAATTGCGACCATACCTTTTACGTTTGCATTCGCTTCTTTTAGAGCAATTACAGCATTCAAACTGCTTTTGCCAGTACTAATTAAATCTTCTACAACAACTACATTTTGCCCAGATTCTAAATAACCTTCAATTTGGTTTTTTCTACCGTGTTTTTTAGGTTCAGGTCTAACATAAATAAAAGGTACGCCTAATTCTTGCGCTACTAAAACACCAAGAGCAATTGCGCCAGTTGCAACACCAGCAATCACGTCGGGTTTGCCATATTTATCTTCGATTATAGTAGTGATATTTTCACGTAAATAATTACGAATAGCTACAAATGATAAAGTAATTCTGTTATCACAATAAATTGGTGATTTCCAACCAGAAGCCCAAGTAAATGGTTCGGTTGGATTTAGTTTGATTGCTTTTATTTTAAGCAATAATTCGGCAGTTTCCGTAGCAATATTCTTATCATATATCATAAAACAAATATAAATAAAATGTTAACTATAAATATTGTTCCGTTAAAAACTTATTAAGAACTTCTCTTTTTATCTTCGATTTCAACTTCAATTTCTTTATATCGAACAACAATAAATTTATTTGGTTAGTACTATTAATTTCACTTATATTCGCATCTTATGAGTTCAGAAGATTTTAAGCAAATAAAAGAGTTACTTTCAAGTAAAAAAAAGATTGTCATCGTAAGTCATCGTAATCCAGATGGTGATGCTTATGGTTCTAGTTTGGCACTATTTCATTTTTTAAAAAAATTAAATCATGAAGTAACGGTTGTGTCACCAAATGATTGTCCAGATTTTTTGAAATGGTTACCAAGTCAAAAAGAAATTGTTTTATTTGAAGGAAATGAAACAATTGCTTCAAAAATTTTGAATGAAGCAGACATCGTATTTACTTTAGATTTTAATGCATTTCATAGAACAGGCGATAAAATGGGTTCGTTTTTAGAAACTATACAGCCAATTTTTATTATGATAGATCATCATTTGCAACCAGATGATTATGCTAAATATAGATATTCAGATCCAAAAAAATGTTCTACTTGCGAAATGGTTTATGATTTTATTGAAAATTTAGATCTAATAAATCAATTAGATAAAGATATCGCTACTTGTTTGTACACAGGTATTATGACAGATACAGGTTCATTCCGTTTTCCGTTAACAACCGCAAGAACACATATGATTATTGCCGAATTAATTAATAATGGCGCAAATAACAATAGTATTTACAATAATGTTCATCATAATAGTAATCAGAATAAACTAAAATTATTAAGTAAAGCATTGTTTAATTTGCGAGTAATGAAACAATATAAAACTGCTTTTATTAGTTTGTCTAAAGAAGAACTAAATAGATTTCATTATCAAAAAGGCGATACCGAAGGTTTTGTAGATTATGCTTTAGCAATAAAAGGTATTGTTTTTGCTGTTATTTTTATTGAAGATAATGTGCAAAATATTATTAAAATGTCTCTTAGATCCAAAGGTGCTTTTTCTGTAAACGAATTTGCTCGTAAACATTTTAATGGTGGCGGACATGCAAATGCTGCTGGCGGAAGAAGTGAAGTTTCTTTAGAAGAAACCATAAATAAATTTATTAAAATTTTACCAGAATTTAAAACCGAAATTGACAATTCTTATGAGAAATAGTATTCTTATCATAATATTATTGGGTATCCTTTCTTGTTCAAGCCCTAAAGCAAGAAAACCTATTTCAAGAACAACTAGTACTTTTTTGAATGAATCTATAGAACGCAACAAAAAATTAAATAAAATAGAAGAAGATTTTTTTAAAGAATTGATGCAAAAAGATAGTTTACATAACTATAAAAAATCGAATACAGGTTTTTGGTATTTTACAAAAAATTTAAAAGATACTCTAAAAATAATGCCTAAAAAAGGGGATCATGTTATTATTAATTATGAAATTAAAGATGTTTTCAACAATATAATTTATAGTAAAGAAGAATTAGGTTCTAGAGAACAACAAATAAAAGGTGATCGATTATACAAAATAGATGGCGAAGAATTTATTACAGGTTTACAAGAAGGAATTAAATTAATGCATTTAGGTGAAACTACCACTTTTTTGTTTCCGTCTAATAAGGTTTTTGGCGTTACAGGTTTTCAAGATAGAATAGCACCAAACCAACCATTAATTATTACCGTTTTTTTAAAAGAAATTAATCCAACAAAAAAATAATAACCATTAAAATTAGTAAAAATGAAAAAAATAAATTTAATAATAATTCTTTCAGCAGTTATTTTAACTTCTTGCAAAACAGATAAATATGCAGATTTAAAAGACGGAATGTATGCCGACATTGAAACAAAGTATGGTAACATGCTAGTGCAATTAGAATTCGAAAAAACACCAATGACCGTTGCAAATTTCGTTTCTTTAGCAGAAGGAACAAATGAATATGTAGATGAAAAATATAAAGGAAAACGATTTTTTGATGGTTTAAAATTTCATAGAGTAATACCAAATTTTATGATTCAAGGTGGTGATCCGTTAGGAACAGGTCGTGGAAACCCAGGTTATAAATTCAAAGATGAGTTTGATGCTACTTTAACACATATTGGTCCTGGTATTTTATCTATGGCAAATTCTGGTCCAGCGACTAATGGTAGTCAGTTTTTTATCACGCATAAAGCAACACCACATCTAAATAATAGGCATACTGTTTTTGGTCATGTTATTAAGGAAGGTCAAGAAATAGTAAATGCGATTCAAAAAGAAGATATCTTAGAAAAAGTAACCATTATTCGTAAAGGCGCAAGTGCAAAAGCGTTTAACGCAACCAAAGTTTTTAGTAAAGGTTTTGGTAAAATGGAAGAAAAAGCAAAAGAAGAAAAAGAAAAGCAAGAATTTGCTATGAAATCAATAAATGATAAAGAAGCAAAAGCAACTGCCTATGATTCTGGTTTAAAAATATTTTTTGAAAAAGAAGGTTCAGGTGCAAAACCAAGAAAAGGCGACAAAGTTAAAATGCACTATACAGGTTATTTAAAAAACGGAAAAGTATTTGATTCTTCTGTAAATAAAGGAGTACCATTCGAAACGCCAATTGGTGTTGGTAGAGTAATACAAGGTTGGGATGAAGGTGTTGTTAAAATGAAAGTTGGTTCTAAAGCAATTTTTTATATCCCAGCACATTTAGCCTATGGATCTAGAGGTGCAGGAAAAGCGATTCCGCCAAATGCAGATATTATTTTTGAAGTAGAGTTGTTAGATATTATTAAATAATTTTTCCTAAATAACATAATAACTTTGTTAAAGTTAAAAACTTTTGACAAAGTTTTTAATTATAGAAACTTAGGCACATTATTTGCAAGTTCAAATAAAATAAAAATAATACACGTAATGAATAAATTAAGATATATCATACTTTTAGTTATTTTAATAAGTACAACAATTTTTGCGCAAGACACAAAACTTGAAGACGGCTTATACGCAGAAATGATAACCAATAAAGGTACAATTTTATTACAATTAGAATTTGAAAAAACACCAATGACTGTAGCAAACTTTGTTGCTTTAACTAATGGGAAAAACACTCATGTTGATGAAAAATATAAAGGAAAGCGATTTTATGATGGTTTAAAATTTCATAGAGTAATCCCAAATTTCATGATTCAAGGTGGTGATCCGTTAGGAACAGGTCGTGGAAACCCAGGTTATAAATTTAAAGATGAATTCGATGACTCTTTAGTACATGATAAAGCAGGTATTTTGTCTATGGCAAATTCTGGTCCAACAACAAATGGTAGTCAGTTTTTTATCACGCATAAAGCAACACCACATCTAAATAACAAACATACTGTTTTTGGTCATGTAGTTAAAGGGCAAGATGTTGTGAATCTAATTAAAAAAGGAGATGTTATCGAAACCATAAAAATTATCCGAAAAGGAAAATTAGCAAAAAGATTTAAAGCGTCCAAAATATTCGATGCTGGTTTAAAACAAATGGAATTAGATATTCAAATTGAAAAAGATAAACAAGCAACAATAATTAAAAATATTTTAGAGAATGAATCTAAAGCAGAAATTTTAGAATCGGGACTTAAAATTTATACTACCGAAGCAGGTTTAGGGCAACAACCAAAAAAAGGCGATAAAGTTAAAATACATTACACAGGTTATTTAAGAGATGGTACTAAATTTGATTCTTCTGTAGATAGAGGCAAACCATTTCAAACACCAATTGGTGTTGGAAGAGTTATAAAAGGTTGGGATGAAGGCGTACAAGAATTAAGAGTTGGCACTAAAGCAATTTTTTATATACCTGCAAAATTAGCTTATGGCAAAAGAGGTGCAGGAAGATCAATTCCGCCAAATGCCGATATTATTTTTGAAATTGAATTGTTAGAGATAATTAAGTAATAAATAGATTTCTACGACTTTTAATGAGTGAAAATAATTAGTAATGTTCTATTTAATATTACGTTGTTATCTTCCCGATTTCAACTAAACAACTATGGACTGGAAATCCATAGATTTGAGTCGCAGATTGAAAGTCTGCCAGGTGAACATAAAACATGTTAATTGTTCGTGAAATTAGTGATAATTCGTGGCTAAAGTTTTTTGAAACTAAAGCGAAATGCACTAAAGTACATAGTTTTAACTACATTTGAGACCAATAAAAAATGGGTCACATATAAAAGTTGGGGATTAATAACCTTTTAATTTAATAGAGGTGTAAACTTAGGTTCTTATTTTAATTTGCTCTAAACCAATATGTTT
>CAYQTF010000079.1:0-11531 GCA_964420345.1 uncultured Flavobacteriaceae bacterium | reverse complement strand
GGAATTATAAAATAACACCCAAAATGTAATGTTTATTTTTTAACAGTTACTAAGTGCCTAAAGTATTTAGAGTTAAAAGTGCCTAGAGTTAATGATTTGTGCTTTTTACTAAATATTTTCATAAATTAATATTTCTAAAGCAGGAAGGAAGTTAAAACTTTAGGCACTTTAAGTACTCTAAACTCTAGGCACTGATCCCTTTTTTAATAATATAATTTTACTTGCTAAATCAAAAAAAACTATATTTGCATTTCGCTTTTAAACGAAAATTTCATGAGTTCCAACAGAATAAAAAGAGAGGCTTTAATTTATCATGCCAAACCAAAACCTGGTAAAATCGAGGTAGTTCCAACAAAAAAATATGCTACACAACGTGATTTATCTTTAGCGTATTCGCCAGGAGTTGCCGAACCTTGTTTGCAAATTGCAAAAAACCCTGACGATGTTTATAAATACACATCTAAAAGTAATTTAGTTGCTGTAATTTCTAACGGAACCGCAGTTTTAGGTTTAGGTAATATTGGCCCATTAGCATCTAAACCCGTAATGGAAGGAAAAGGTTTATTATTCAAAATATTTGCAGATATTGATGTTTTTGACATTGAAGTTGACGAAACGGATATTGATAAATTTGTTGCAACTGTTAAAGCAATTGCACCAACTTTTGGTGGCATTAATTTGGAAGACATTAAAGCACCCGAAGCCTTTGAAATTGAACGAAGATTAAAAGAAGAACTAGACATACCTGTAATGCATGATGACCAACATGGTACTGCAATAATATCTACGGCAGCATTAAAAAATGCTTTAGAAATTATTAAAAAAGATATTAGTAAAGTGACTATTGTAGTTAGTGGCGCTGGTGCTGCTGCAGTTTCATGTACTAAATTATACATGCGATTAGGTGCAAAAATCGAAAATATTGTAATGACCGATAGTAAAGGCGTTATTAGAACAGATAGAGAGAATTTAACCGAATCTAAACAATTTTTTGCTACTAAAAAAGACGTGCATACTTTAGAGGATGCTATGGTAAATGCCGATGTGTTTATTGGTTTATCTAAAGGTAATATTGTCACTGCTAAAATGCTAAAAAGCATGGCAAACGATCCTATTGTATTTGCAATGGCTAATCCAGATCCTGAAATTGACTACAAAACAGCAATAAATTCAAGAGAAGATTTAATCTTTGCAACTGGTCGTTCTGACCATCCTAATCAGGTAAATAATGTACTTGGTTTTCCTTTTATATTTAGAGGTGCTTTAGACGTTAGAGCAACAGGTATTAATGAAGCAATGAAAATGGCTGCTGTACACGCATTAGCTAACTTAACAAAAAAAAATGTGCCTGAACAGGTTAACATTGTTTATGACGAAGTTAATTTAACTTTTGGTCGTGATTATATAATACCAAAACCATTTGATCCAAGATTAATTTATACGATTCCTCCAGCAGTTGCTAAAGCAGCAATGGATTCTGGTATTGCCAAAAACCCAATAACAAACTGGGATAAGTACGAAACAGAATTAATGGAACGTTTAGGAACTGGCAATAAATTAATACGACAATTACATAATAGAGCAAAATCTAACCTTAAAAAAATCATATTTGCCGAAGCAGATCATTTAGATGTTTTAAAAGCAGCTCAAATTGTAAGCGATGAACAAATAGGGATTCCTATTTTAATGGGTAATGCCGAAAAAATAAATGAATTGCGAGAAGAAATTGGTTTCGATGCAGATGTAACTATAATAGACCCAAAAACCAAAGAAGAGAAAAAAAGAAGAAAGCAATTTGGTGAAATATATTGGAAAGCAAGACAACGCAAAGGCGTTACATTACTTAATGCTGAAAAATTAATGCGGGAGCGTAATTATTTTTCTGCTATGATGGTTAATGAAAATCATGCGGATTGTATGATTACTGGTTATTCCAGAAATTATGCAAGTGTTGTAAAGCCAATGTTTGAACTAATTGGCAAAGAAGAAGGTGTTTCTAGAGTTGCTGCATGTAATATTATGCTAACTAAAAAAGGGCCAATATTTTTGGCAGATACTACTATTAATATTAATCCGTCAGCCGAACATTTAGCAAAAATAACTTCGATGACAAGTAATTTGGTAAAATTATTTGGTTTAAAACCGCATATTGCTATGCTTTCATTTTCTAATTTTGGTTCTACAAATTCCGAACAAACAAATAAAATGGACAAAGCGGTTAAATTTATTCATGAAAACCACCCTAATGTAATTGTTGATGGGCCAATTCAAGCAGATTTTGCTTTTAATCAAGAACTATTAAAAGATAAATTCCCGTTTTCTAAATTGAATGGTAAAAAACCGAATGTTTTAATTTTCCCTAATCTTGACGCTGCAAATATTACCTATAAGTTAATGAAAGAATTATACAAAGCAGAATCTATTGGCCCGATAATGTTAGGATTTAAAAAACCTGTACATATTTTACAATTAGGCGCTAGCGTAGATGAAATGGTAAATATGGCCGCAATTGCTGCAATTGATGCACAAGAAAAAAGTAGAAAGAAATAAACACTCAGTGTCTAAAGTCTCTAAAGTGCCTAAAGTATTTAAAGTTATAAGTGCCTAGAGTTTATTGAATTGCTCTACAAAATAACTGATTTTAATTAATTTACCATTTTTATTGTTAGCGGAATTACAACTTTAAGTACTCTAACCTCTAGGCACAATAGGGTTGCAAAAACTCTCAAATTTTAAATACAATATTTTGAATATCATATATAGAATTTGTACATTTGGCATCTTATAAGTTTTTTCAAAATCTATGATTACACATATTAGTGGCAAATTAGTGGAGAAAAACCCAACGTATGCAATAATTGATTGTAATGGTGTTGGTTATTTTTTAAATATTTCCTTAAATACTTTTTCAAAAATCCCTGATAAAGAAAATGTTTTATTATACACACATTTAAACGTTCGTGAAGATTCACATACTTTATTTGGTTTTTTCGACAAGTTAGAACGTGAAATATTTAGATTATTAGTTTCCGTTTCTGGTGTTGGTCCAAGTATTGCCAGAACTATGTTATCTTCAATGGATTGTGAGCAAATTCAACATGCAATTGCTAGTGGCGATATACCAACAATACAATCTGTAAAAGGTATTGGCGCAAAAACAGCACAACGTGTCATTATTGATTTAAAAGATAAAATTTTAAAAACCTACACTTTAACAGAAGAATCTACAAGTTCTTACAATACAATTAGAGACGAAGCGTTATCTGCTTTAGAAGTTTTGGGTTATACCAAAAGACAAGTAGAAAAATTAATACAAAAAATAACACAAGAATCCCCTGAGATAAGTTTGGAAGACCTTATAAAAAGAGCATTGAAAAACTTATAACGCTTAATGCGTAATATAAAAAACAGAAAAATATAGTGAAAAATACATATAAATTATTCTTTATTATCCTTTTATTTAGTGCTTTTAATATAAATGCACAAACACCAGAAAACACTACAGCAAACGACTCTATTCCACCATTACCGTATGATTTTAACGCAAATCAAAATAATGCATTATTTTTAAACAGCACCGAATCTGAAGTTATTTACGACGCCGCAACTGGTAGATATATTTTTGCAGAAAAAATTGGCGACTACTTAGTAAAGCGACCAATTTATATGACTGCAGAAGAATACAAAGAATATAGATTAAATCGTGATATGTTAGATTATTACAAATCTAAAGTAAGCGCAAAAGATGGTAAAAAGAAAGGTAGCGATGAAGCACAAAAAGACTTATTACCTAAATATTATGTAAACTCTAAATTTTTTGAATCTATTTTTGGTTCTAATGAAATTGAAGTAAATGCACAAGGTAGTGTGGTAGTTTCTTTTGGTGTTTTATTTCAAAAAACGGAAAACCCAAGATTATCTGAACGTAATAGACAAAGTACTACGTTTGATTTTGATCAGCAAATTAGCGCAAGTATTAATGCAAAAGTAGGTACTAGATTAAATGTAAATATTAATTACGATACCCAATCTACTTTTGACTTTCAGAATTTAGCAAAATTAGAATACACACCAACCGAAGATGACATTATACAAAAAATAGAAGTTGGTAATGTGAGTATGCCATTACAAAGTTCTTTAATTAATGGTGCACAAAATTTATTCGGTTTTAAAACCAAACTTCAATTTGGTGCAACCGAAGTTACAGCAGTTTTTGCAAGACAACAATCGCAAACTAGAAGTGTTGCTGCACAAGGTGGCGCAACCATTCAAGAGTTCGAAATTAAAGCAAGTGAATATGATAGAGATAGACACTTTTTTTTAGCACAAAAATTTAGAGATAAGTATGATACAGCACTAGTTAATTTTCCGTTAATTAATAGTTCTATAAATATTACAAGAGTAGAAGTTTGGATTACCAACAGAAGTAATCAAACCGAAAATGTAAGAAATATTGTTGCAATTTCAGATTTAGCAGAAGGTTTATCTCCAAATAACACCAATGATAATATTGGTAATACCGATGTAAGTGTAATTATAGGGCAACACAATCCTTCAAATGAAGTAAATAATTTAAATGATTTATTTACAAATACAGAAATTAGATCAATTTCGACTATAAATACTGCATTTAATTCCGTAGGAACATTTGGACAAGGTACAGATTATACTGTTTTAGAAAATGCAGAACAATTAATTGTAGGTAGAGATTTTACCATTAACCCATCTTTAGGTTATATCTCTTTAAATAGAGTTTTAGTTGAAAGTGAAGTGCTTGCTGTGGCATACGAATTTACAGAGGAAGTTTCTGGTCAAATAAATACCTACCAAGTTGGTGAATTATCTGGTAACGGAATTGATGCACCAGACAATTTAATTGTAAAATTATTACGACCAGAAATAATTACAACATCACTACCTATTTGGGATTTACAGATGAAAAACGTGTATGATTTACGTTCTTTCCAAATGAATTCAGATGGTTTCAGATTAGAAGTATTGTATCAAGACCCAACAACAGGTGTGCCTATTACGGTATTGCAAAATTCATCTACTGAAAACATTATCACTAATGGTTCTACTACTCCAAGAAATGTGAGAGATATACCTCTTTTAAATTTACTACGTATTGACCGATTAGATCAAACAAATAATAGCGAACCTAGAGGTGATGGGTTTTTTGATTATGTTGAAGGAATAACGGTAAATTCACAACAAGGTTTAATCTATTTTCCTATGGTAGAACCTTTTGGCAGTCATATAGATGGTATTGAAGAAGACGGATTATTAACAAGTCAAGAAGATGAAATTTTTATCTTTCGTGAACTATACGATAGAACACAACCTGATGTACAAAATAATTTCCAAAGCAAAGATAGATATACCATAACAGGTTATTACAAATCAGAAGGTAGAAACGGAATTCCATTAGGTGCATTTAACGTACCTAGAGGTTCTGTAAATGTAACAACTGGCGGTAGAGTTTTAGTCGAAGGCGTAGATTATGTAGTAGATTACCAAATTGGTAATGTACAAATTATTAATCCATCTTTAATAGCTTCAAATGCACCAATTCAAGTTTCTGTAGAAACAAATAATGCATTCTCTACACAAAACAGACGATTTTTTGGTGTAGATGTACAACATAAATTCTCAGAAAACCTTGCCATTGGTGGAACGTTTTTAAATTTACGTGAAAGACCTTTTACCCAAAAAGCACAATTTGGTAGCGAACCAGTAAATAATTCCATTGCAGGAATTAATTTTACGTACAATACAGAAGTACCAAAATTAACTAAATGGGTAAATTATTTACCTAATATTGATACCGATGCGCCATCTAATTTATCTATTAGAGCAGAAGCGGCGTATTTAATTCCAAGTTCTCCAAAAGGCATTGAACTTAATGGAGAAGCAGCATCTTATTTAGATGATTTTGAAGGTACGCAAATACCATTAAATATAGATTTACCTGAACAATGGAAAATGGCAAGTACGCCAGAAAACCAAACAGATCCTACCTTAGATTTTACTGGCGATGGAAGTAATTTAGATTTCGGTAAAAAACGTGCGAGATTAGCATGGTATAATATCGATCGTTTATTTTATGGTTCAAGTCTAAGACCTAATAACATTGATGAAGAGGAATTATCTAGAGAAGAAGTTAGAAGTATTGGTTTTAATGAATTATTTCCTAATTTAGAATTAGATGTAACGCAAACAAATATCGTTAGAACATTCGATTTAGCTTATTACCCAGAAGAACGTGGTTCTTATAATTATGGCACAGAAAATGTGGACAATAATACTGGTAAATTCACAAACCCAGAAGAACGTTGGGGCGGAATTATGCGCGCGCTAACAACCACAGATTTTCAACAAGCAAATGTAGAATATATTCAATTTTGGTTAATGAACCCTTATGATAATTATTCCATAAATGAAGCTGAAGGTGGAGATTCTAATTTTGATCCAAACAATAATACTGGAGAACTTTATTTTAACTTAGGTAATATTTCGGAAGACATCTTAAAAGATGGAAGAAGGATGTTCGAGAATGGTTTACCAGAAGATGGCAATCAGATAGATGATGATAATGTTAATTATACAGACTACTCTTCTGTACCAACAGTGCAATCTTTATTAAATGCTTTTGATGAAGACGATAATTCAAGACCAAATCAAGATGTTGGTTTAGATGGTTTAGATGATGACGCCGAAAAAAACTTAAACCTTAATACTAATCAAGGTAGTACGAGTCCAAGGTTTTTAGAATATATAAACTACGCAACTAATAATTTAATTGGTGGCGCAAGTGAATTTGCTTTAGATGATATTTCGAGTGACAATTACGAACATTTTAGAACTAGTGCAGACGGTTCTGTATTATCTAGATATAAAAACTTTAATCGTACTCAAGGTAATTCTCAAACCGTAAACAATGCTGGTGATTTCCCAACCGCAGCAACGCAATTTCCTGATCAAGAAGATTTAAATAGAGATCAAACCATGAGTGTTGCCGAGGGTTATTATCAATATAAAATACCTGTTAGTCAAGCTGATTTTGTAGTTGGAACAAACAATATTGTAGATTCAAAAACAACTTCAGTTACATTGCCAAATGGACAATCTAGAAATACAACATGGTATCAATTTAGAATACCTGTTCAAAGCGGTGGCGAAGCAATAGGTGGCATTTCAAGTTTTAATTCTATTCGCTTTATAAGAATGTTTGTTACTAAATTTCAAAAACCTATTGTTTTACGTTTTGGTCAATTAGAATTAGTAAGAGGTAACTGGAGAAGATATACAAAAACCTTAGAAGAACCAACACCAATTCCTTTAGTAGAATTAGACAATATAGAACAAGCGAAATTTGAAGTTGGCGTGGTAAATATTCAAGAAAACGAAAGAAGAATACCAATACCTTACATCTTACCACCAGGAGTTGTAAGAGAACGCTTACAAGGTAGCACCGCTATACAGCAACAAAATGAGCAATCTTTAACCATAAAAGTAACCGATTTACCAGCTGGCGAAACCAGAGCAGTTTTTAAAAATACCAGCTTCGATATTCGTATGTTTAAAAAGTATAAAATGTTTATACATGCAGAAAGCGTTAAGAGTTCTGACTTGGTAAATGATGGTGAAATTGCTGCAGTTATAAGGTTAGGAAGTGACTTAATAGATAATTACTATGAAATACAGATGCCATTAAACATAACTGCTTTAACAGGAGAAACTTCTGCAGAAGATGTATGGAAAAATAATTTAGAGGCTGCTTTAGAAGAGTTTGGAAAACTTCGTTTAGAACGCTTTGAAGATTCTAATCCAGATGTTGCTCCTAATGTTCTTTATCCAGAAAATGGTAAAGATTTTGGCACTTACAAACTATTCGTTAAAGGTAACCCAACATTAGCAAAAATAAAAAGTATAATGCTAGGTGTAAAAAATATAAGTAATGACCCTAAAAATGTAGAACTATGGTTTAATGAAATGCGTGTAGCAGATTTCGACAATGAAGGTGGTTGGTCTGCGGTTGCAAATATAAATGCAAATTTTGCTGACTTTGCAGATATTGCCGTTAGTGGCGCAATGTCAACTAAAGGTTTTGGTTCTTTAGATCAAAAAGTTAATGAAAGAAGTCAAGACGACACCAAACAATATGATATTGTTGCTAATATAAACTTAGGACAATTACTACCTAAAAATTATGGTATAAAATTACCGTTAAATTTTAGTGTAGCCGAAGAATTTAAAGACCCTAAATTCGATCCGCAATATCAAGATGTGTTGTTTGATGAAACGACAGAAGCTAATAGTCCTAATAGAAATAATGCAACCGATTATACTAAAAGAAGAAGTTTTAGTTTAATAAATGTTAGAAAAGAAAAAACTAATAATAAGAAAAAAGCACGTATTTATGATGTTGAAAATCTTTCCGTTTCTTTTGCTTATAATGATGTTTTTCATCAAGATTATAATGTAGAAAAATTTAATGATCAAAATGTTAGAGCTGGCGCAACTTATAATTATAGTTTTGAATCTAAAAGTTACGAACCATTTAAGAAATCGAAGTTTTTAGGAAAATACAAATATCTAAAAATATTAAAAGACTTTAATATAAACCCTTTACCTTCTAATTTTTCGGTAAATTCAAATATTATTAGATCATATAACGAGCAATTATCTAGACCTTTAGTTACAGGTACAATCTTACCAGACTTACCTACTTTAGAAAGAAGGCGTTTTGCTTTTGATTGGGATTATAGTATTGCTTATGATTTAACTAAATCCTTACAATTCAATTTTAGAGCAGCAAATACTTATATTAATGATGAATTTGATAGAGATGTAGATAACCGAGTTATTGACGGACAACTTTTCGATAAGTTTTTTGCTTTAGGAAGACCCGAACATTATACTCAAGCTTTAGATGCTAGCTATAAATTACCACTTAATAAAATACCAATTCTTGATTTTATTACTGCAACATATAACTACACAGCAAATTTCGATTGGCGAGCAAGTGCTAACGACAATATTGCTTTAGTTGGTAATACAATTCAAAATGCAAATACACATAATGTAAATGCCGATTTAAACATGAATAAATTGTATAAAAAAATTGGTGTTAATAAATTATTTAAAAAGAGTGCTAATAATAAAGCGAAACGCTTAAAAAAGAAAGAAAAAGCAAAAAAACAAAAAGCAAAAGAATTAACTAAAGCGATAAAAGAAGCCTTAAAAAAAGGAGATAGCATTGAAGTTGCAAAATTAGAAAAGAAGAAAAAAGCAATATCTTTTTCTAACCCGAAACCTAAATCAGGTAGTGATTCTTCAAGTGATCTTTCATCACCTAAAGGTAAAAAAGGAAGTAAATCTAGTTCAAGAGGCAGATCTTTCCGTAAAAAATTAACTTTTCCACAAAAATTGATATTGGCAGTTGTAGATGTTGCAACTTCGGTTAAAAAAGTTAGAATTAGTTATACCGAAAATAATAGTACGTTACTACCTGGTTATACGCCAGAAATAGGGTTTTTAGGTCGAGATAATGTTTCCGGTGGTTTAGCACCAACATTAGGTTTTGTTTTTGGTAGTCAAAGTTCTATACTAGATAGAGCATTAAGTAATAATTGGTTAATAACAAGAAGAGAAGGCGACCCATTTTACAGTAGGACTTTTAATAATACTCATTTCGAAGATTTAAAATTAAACTTTGATTTAAAACCTGTAAAAAATTTAAAAATAGATTTAGTTGCAAACAAAACAAAAACAAGAAGCGTATCGCAGCAATTAGATGTTATTACAGAAATCGATTTAAACGGAAACACAACAGTAATAAATGAACCCTTTGCTTCACCTATTACAGAAGTTGGTAATTTTGCTATAAGTAATATTATGATCGGTACAGCATTTAAAAATAGTGATGCTTTGTTTGATGAGTTTTTGAATAATAGAGAAATTATTGCACAACGTTTAGCAAATAGCACAGGTCAAAGTTTAAATGGCTTTAGTAACGGCGACCCAAGTTCAGGTGAATACTCCAACCAAAGTGTTTTATTACCAGCATTTTTTGCTGCTTATGCAGGTAGAGATGTTAATAAAGTTAAAACAAGTCCTTTTAAAGACATACCAATACCAAACTGGAGAATTTCTTACAAAGGTTTATCCAAATTAAAAGTATTAAAAAAGGTTTTTAGAACTATTACATTAGAACACAATTACCAATCTTCTTATTCTATTTTAGGCTATACTAGTAATTTACAATTTGGCCAAGAACCTTTTGATGCTGCTGGAAATCACATTAACAACTTACAACTTCAAGGGGTAAATTTAGTAGAACAATTTTCGCCTTTAATTAGTTTAGATGTAAAAATGAGAAACTCGTTTTCATTTAGAGGAGAAATCAGAAAAGACAGATCTCTAAATTTAAACTTTGCCAATAGTTCTATTACTGAAATTGAAGGTGATGAATACATTGTTGGTTTAGGTTACAGAATTAAAGATGTAAAATGGATTGTTAAACCTGGTGGAAAAAAGATGATATTTAAAGGTGATGTTAATCTTAAAGCAGATTTTGGTATTAGAGATAATATAACTATTATAAGATCAATTTCTAATCAAACGGATCAGATTACTGGTGGTCAACGTATTTTTACTCTAAAATTTACCGCAGATTATAACTTAAATAAAAACTTGATGACATCCTTTTTCTATGATCAAAACTCATCAAGATTTAAAATATCTACTACATTTCCGAGAAATTCTATAAGTACTGGTATTAGTATTAGATATAATATCGGAAATTAAAAAAACAATAAATAAAGATAAAATGAATATTCCAGAAGAATTAAAATATACCAAAGATCACGAATGGCTTAAAATTGAAGATGACATTGCAACAATTGGTATTACTGACTTTGCTCAAAAAGAATTAGGTGATATTGTATATATAGATGTAGATACTCTAAACGATGAATTAGCAATCGAAGAAGTCTTCGGAAGTGTAGAAGCTGTTAAAACAGTATCCGATTTATTCATGCCAATTACTGGTGAAGTTATCTCTTTTAACGAAGATTTAGAAGATGAACCTGAAATGGTAAACAATGACCCTTATGAAAAAGGTTGGATTATAAAAATTAAAATAAGTGATAAATCAGAATTAGATAATTTATTAAATGCTACAGCATATAAAGAACTTATTGGAGCGTAATGCAACATTAATTGCGATACTCACAACGATAATTATAGCCGTTTTAAGTTTAAAAACTATATCTATTGAAAATCCGTTAGAAATAAATTTTTTTGATAAAATTTTGCACTTTAGTGCTTATTTTGTTTTAACAACCACATGGTTTTTTTCGCAAAGATTTAAAAGTAATAGTATCTTTATTATAATTGCAGTGTTTATATATGGCACCTTATTAGAATTCTGTCAAGGATGGTTTGCACCAAACAGAACAAAAGATTATGCTGACATCGTAGCAAACAGTGCAGGAATACTGTCTAGTGCTTTGCTATTTAAATAT
>CAYQTF010000078.1:0-11565 GCA_964420345.1 uncultured Flavobacteriaceae bacterium | reverse complement strand
TAATCCTAAAGTTGAATATTCTGAAATTTTATATTAACCTGCGTATTTAAGGTATATCTTCTTTTCTTTCTCTTAATGCTGGTAAATTTAGTTCGATGGTATTTATTCTAAACAGTAAATCTTGTCTAAAAGCATTCTCTTCAACCATTTTATGAATATTCGCATTGGTTGCACAAATTATTCTACAATCAATATCTTTAGCAACCGATTCGCCTAAACGAGTTACTTTTTTCTCTTGAATTACCGTTAATAATTTTGCTTGTAAATGCAAAGGTAAATTACCAATTTCATCTAAAAAAATAGTGCCGTTTTTTGCGATTTCAAAACGACCAATACTATCTTTATGAGCATCAGTAAAAGCACCTTTTGTGTAACCAAACAATTCACTTTCAAATAAATTTTCATTTAACGAACCCAAATCTACATGAATAAACGGATGGTTATTTCTAGTAGATTTTAAATGAATTTCTTTTGCAAATACATATTTACCTGTTCCGTTTTCGCCTAAAATCAAAATATTTGCATCGGTTGGTGCAACTTTATGTGCCATTTTAATAACCGTATTCATTAAAGCAGATTCGCTTTTTATTAGCGTAGTTTTCTGTTGAAAATTATCATTAAGTTGTTTTTGTACCGTTTCTAAATGTGTCGTTTTTCTTTTAGATCTCGCCAATTCCACACCAGCATTTACTACTGCATACAATTTATCATTATCCCATGGTTTTAAAATAAAATCGGTTGCACCTTTTTTAATCGCATCAACTGCCAAATTAACGCTACCAAAAGCAGTCATTAATATTACCGTAGTTTCTTCACTAATTTCTTTGATATATTTTAACCAGTAAATTCCTTCTTTTCCATCTTCAAAACCAATGCGATAATTCATATCTAACAAAACAACGTCTATAGTTTGTTCTGTAAAAATTTGTCGGATTTTTTTAGGGTTATTTAAAGTAAATACTTGACTAAAATATTTCTTTAATCCGATACGTGCCGAAAATAAAATATCATCATCGTCATCTACAATTAATATATTGGCTTCTTTCTTTCGCATACTTCAAAAATAGCAAACTGTTTGATAATGAACAAAAAAATGTTCGATAATGAACAGTTGATAAATTAGCTTAAAAGTTAAATATCTAAATATTAATAGTTTATGTAATTTTAATTTTATGGCACATTGTTGGAACAGTACTTTGCATAACATTAAAAAACATATTATGATAAAATTAATAATTAAATTGACACTTCTATTTTTATTTCTAATTAATAGTAATGTAAATGCACAAGATAGTTGTGATGGAAATAACAAAGATAACTATAATAGAAAATGGACAGAACACCAAAAAGAAACTATTACAAAAGAGTTCTCTTTTAATGCCAATTCAAAAAACAACTTATTTATGGTTGGTAATGTAACAGGTAAAGTTGACGTGCAAGGTTATAATGGCAAAACGATAAAAGTAGAAATTGAACATCTAGTTTCGGCAATCAACAAAAAAGAATTACAAAAAGGTTTAAACGAAACCAAAGTCAAATTTTATGAAAACAATAATAAAGTATATTGTTATTTAGATTCGCCTTACTTCGATTTTGACGAAAAAACTGGTGAATATCATTCTAACGGAAAGCATAATAAAACATATACATATCGTTACGAAATTCATTATACAATTAAAGTTCCGTTTAATACAAATTTAGATTTAAGCACCATAAATGGCGGAAAAATTTATGTAAATGATGTTAATGCAACAACAATAGATGTTAATCATATAAGTGGTTCTATTTATATGAATAACATTTCAGGCACAACAAATGCAAAAACAATTAGTGGAAGTATTACAGCAAATTTTAATAAAATCCCGAAAGAAGATTGCTCATTTTATTCTGTTAGTGGAAGTTTAAAAACAAGTTTTCCTGATAATTTAAACGCAACGATAGATTATAATTTATTAAGTGGCAGTTTTAAATCTGATTTTGATTACAGAAAAGGAAATAACAAATACCAAAAAATAATAGGCAACGGAAAAATTAATATGGACTTTAAAACAATAAGTGGAAGCGTTTATATAAATGTAAACTAGACTTTAGACTTTTATACAAAAGTGAAGCAAAATTAATTCGTGATAATAAAAAAAATTAGTGAAAATTAGTGAAATTCGTGGCTACATTATGGACAAAAAAATAACACCAAAAAACAAAAAAACAAAAAAAGCATTGCTATATGGCATTCCTATATTATTAGTTTTAAGTTTTCTAATTATGAATTTTACACGTAAAAAACAAGTAAATTTAAAAAGAGATACTATTTCTATAAAAGAAGTAATCCAAGGTGATTTTGAAGATATTGTTTTATTAAATAGTGTTGTAGAACCAAAAACTTCCATTTTAATAAATATAATTCAAGGTGGTTCGGTTTCTGAAATATTTGTAGAAAGTGGTCAATTTTTAAAAAAAGGAACACCTTTAATGCGTATTTATAATCCGAATGCAGAATTGAGTTACCTTACGCAAGAAACGGCAATGATCGAGCAGATTAATAATTTACGAAACATTAGAGTTTCCATAAAAAATCAGCAATTAAATTTAGATGAGCAATTATTAGGTATAGATAATGCTTATAAAAATGCAAAACGACAATACAATTTAGATTCTGTTTTATATAAAAAAGATATTGTTGCACGTAATGATTATCAGAGATCAGCACAAGAATATAACTTTCAAAAAGAAAGAAATAGTGTCATAAAAGAAAGTGCCACTAATGAAAAAAGCGAACGTGTTGTACAATTAAAACGCATTAAAACATCGCTTAATAATATGCTTAAAAGTTTGGAACTATTACGAAAAAATAAAGAGAATTTTGTGGTGAAAGCACCAAAAAATGGTTTGTTATCTTCTTTTAATCCTATACTTGGTCAAAATTATAATCAAGGTGAAACTGTTGGTAAATTAGATCTAAAAGATGGTTATAAATTTGTTGCAAGAGTAGATGAATATTACAGTTCTAAACTTCATGAAGGCATAAAAGGAAGCGTAACTATAGAAGATAAAACCTATAAAATTGTGTTATCCAAAGTGTTTCAAGAAATTGTAAACGGGCAGTTTAGAGTAGAATTAAAATTTGAAGAAAACGAAATTCCAAAAGGAATAAAAAACGGAATGTCAGTCAAAACCAAATTATTTCTATCTGGTAATTCTAAAGCCTTATTAATTTCAAAAGGAATGTTTTACCAAAGCACCAATGGTAAATGGGTTTTTATATTAAATCAAGATAACAAAGCTGTTAAAAGAAATGTACAAATTGGTAGAGAAAATCCGTTTTACTATGAAATTCTAGACGGATTAAAAGTTGGCGATAAAATAATCACATCTAGTTATGATGATTATATGGATGTTGAAGTGGTGAATTTAAAATAATAATAACTCAATCAACCCTTCAAGGGTTTTTGAACCCTTGAAGGGTTAATTAATAAAAATAAAAAAAATGATAAAAATAACAGACTTAACAAAAATCTACCGAACAGAAGAAGTAGAAACTACAGCGCTAAACAAATTAAGTTTAGAAGTAAAACAAGGCGAATTTGTTTCGATAATGGGAACATCTGGTTGTGGAAAATCAACTCTTTTAAACATCATCGGTTTATTAGATATGCCAAATTCTGGCTCTTATTTATTTGACGGAACAGAAGTGGCAAAATTTAAAGAAAAACAACGTGCAAATTTGCGTAAAGCAAATATCGGATTTGTATTCCAAAATTTTAATTTAATTGATGAGTTATCCGTTTACGAAAATGTAGAATTACCATTAATCTACAATAAAATACCAAAATCTGAACGTAAAACCAGAGTAAACGAAATTTTAGAACGCATTGGTATTGCACATAGAACAAAGCATTTTCCGCTACAATTATCTGGCGGTCAACAACAACGTGTTGCAGTCGCTAGAGCATTAGTTACCAACCCCAAAATTAATACTTGCCGATGAACCAACAGGAAATCTAGACAGTAAAAACGGTAACGAAGTAATGGAACTTTTAACCGAATTACACACAAATGGTGCAACAATTATTATGGTTACACATTCATCTTACGATGCAAAGTTTTCTAGCAGAATTGTAACGCTAAAAGATGGTGTAATTATTTCGGAAGAAACTAATCTGCATAAAATAGATGTGCTAGTTCAGTAATATGTGTTCCGTAATTGTCCCGCAGATTTCGCAGATTATCGCAGAATTTGGTTGAGAAATAAAAAATAATTCAGATTTGGAAAACCTGAGAGAAACAAAAAAAAGTACAGAATAAAAATCTGCGATAATCTGCGGGAAATAAAAAACATAAAAAATGAAAACTTGGTTTAAAATATTCTTCAGAAACGCCAAAAAAAATTGGCTAAATATTAGTATAAACATCATTGGTTTAACTCTTGGTTTAGTTGGTCTAATCTTAGTTTTACTGTATATAAATGACGAAAAATCGTATAATAATTGGAATCCATATAAAAATGATGTCTATCGTGTTTCACAAAAATTTGATAATGGCGAAGTGTATATGGTCAGTACAGGTATTGAAGGCATAAAATACGTTGATGAAATACCAGATGTTAAAGAGCAAATTATGGTTTTTCCTTGGTATGATACTCAAATTGTAACTTCTGGCAAAAAATCACATTATTTAGATAAAATTACGATTGCTCAAAAGAATTTTTTTAATTTTTTCCCGTATAAAATTGTAAAAGGAAGCATTCAAAAATATACAGAAAGCAATACCAATATTGCCATATCTATTAAAACTGCCAAAAAATATTTTGGGACTTTAGACAATGCAATGGGGAAAACACTAAGTATTTTAAAAACCGATTATATTGTTACTACCATTTATAAAAACGAAGATAAATCTTATTTCTCACCACAAATAATCAAACACTTTTTATATTCTGTAGTTTCCGATTGGAACAATTATAACTATGCACTTTTTTTAAAATTAGGTGAAAATCCTAACATTAAAAAAACACAAAAAATGATGTATAACATCAATGAAAAATACAAATTTATACCAGAAGCAAAAAAAGAAAGTATTTCATTAACTGAATACAAAGATAAATATGGCGATAAAGAAATGGTTATAGAAAAATTAGCAACCATCAGATTTAACAACATTGCAAACGAAGCAGGTCCAGAAGGTCAAGGAAGCAATAAAATGTTACTAATTTTATTGGGTTTGTCGATTTTATTAATCGTGATTTCTTGTGTTAATTTTATCAATTTATCTACAGCATCGGCAAGTCAGCGGGCAAAAGAAGTTGGTGTAAAAAAGAATTTAGGTTTAACAAAATCTAAATTAATTGTACATTATACTTTCGAAATTGTTTTACAAGGCATTCTTTCGTTATTATTTGCCTTACTTCTAGTAGAATTATTATTACCTTATTTTAACGAATTTACTGGCAAAAGTATTACTTTATTAAATGCTTCCATTTTAGGTAAAATAAGTCTTATTACTTTAATAATTTCGATTTTCATCGGATTAATTCCTGCAATCTATCTATCTAATTTTAAAACCATTGAAGTACTAAAAGGCAATTTTTCAAGATCTAAAAAAGGCGTTTTTGTTCGCAATATTATGTTGGCCTTGCAATTATTAATTTCAGGATTTTTTATTATTGGTGTTCTAATTATTAATGCGCAAATTAAATATATGATGCATAAAGATTTAGGATTTTCTGGCGAACAAATTTTAGTCGTAAATATGAACGATGATACCAATAGATTTAAAAAATATGAATTAGCAAAAAAAGTATTAATCAATCATCAAAATATTACAGGCATTACAAGTAGTAATATTACGCCAGGTTTTACTAGAACTAGCGCAACATCAATGAGTTATAAAGACAAATCGCATGTTACTTTAAGTAATATAGTGGATTATAATTATTTTGATTTAGCAAAAATCAACGTGTTAAAAGGCAGATCGTTTTCAGAAAAATTTGCTTCAGATACTATAAGTAGTGTAATTTTAAATGAAGGTGCTGCAAAAATATTGGGTATTTATGATAATCCGATAGGTAAAAAAATAAAAATTGGTTGGATTAAAAGTGAAGACGATTTTAGGCTAGAAGTTGTAGGTATGATTAAAGATTATAATGTAATGGGATTTGATTCCAAAATAAAACCAATGTTTATTTTACATTGGAAAACCTATGATTGGACTAAAAATTGGCTAACCAGAATACAATTTAAAATTAAACCAGAAAACATAACAGAAACCATTAATTATATTGAAAATTATTGGCAAAAAAACGTAGAACAAGGGTTTCCGTTTACGTATAAATTTGCAGACAAACAATTTGCAAAAACCTATGAGAAATATCAAAAGCAACAAAAACTATTTTTAATTATTTCAGTGACAATAATATTAATTTCATTACTTGGTTTGTTTGCTTTGGCAACATTAACGATACAACAACGATTTAAAGAAGTTGCCATTCGTAAAACATTAGGAGCATCGGAAAAAGAAATTGTAACACAATTAGTAAAAGGGTTTTTAAAAGTTACTTTTTTAAGTATTCTATTTTTATTGCCAATCGCTTATTATTTTATGCAAGATTGGTTAGATAATTTTGTTTATAGAATTGATATGCCTATTTGGCCTTACATCTTAACACCAATTATTTTGCTAATTTTAGTATTTGGAGTTGTTGGTATTAAAGCATATAATGCAACTAAAGTAGATTTGATTAAGTATTTAAAGTTTGAGTAGATTATTACTATGAACTACTTGATTTACAACTAATCTTATTTTTTTATTCGTGAATTCGTGGCAAAATATTAAACAATTTCATTTTCATAAGAATTTGATGTTCTAAAAAAATACAAAACAGTTAAAATACTAACCAAAAACACCAAAGCACCAAACTGATGCAAAACACCTAAAACAACTGGTACACTATATAAAATAGTTAAAACACCTAAAGAAAATTGAATACCAATAGCAATTAATAAAAAGTTAATTGCTTTTTTTTGAATCAAACTCAAAAAACTATTTTGTGCTTTAAAAACTAAATATAAAACTAAAGAAAATACAATAACCGCTAACCAACGATGAATAAATTGTACCGCAAAAGGATTTTCAAATAAAGTAATTATTCCGTTTTCTTTAAAACCATCAATAATAATATTAGGAAACCACTCTGTTCCCATTTTTGGGAAAGTCGGATAAAATTTACCTGCTTTTAAACCAGCAATAAATGCTCCATAAATTATTTGTAAAGTAGTAAATATTAAAAGTAAACGTGTTAAATTAAATAACTTTTTTGTGTTTTTTGTAGGTATTTCTTTTTTTGGAAATCGCAATTTTAAGATAATCCAATAAATATAAGAAAACAAAATTAGAGCCAAAACCAAATGCATTGCTAATCTATAATGACTAACCGCAGGATTGTCAACCAAACCACTTTTTACCATATACCAACCAACAAAACCTTGTAAACCACCTAAAAAGAAAATAACCAATAGATTATTCCGTAATTTTTTGGTTTCAATTTTTTTCTTAATTAAAAAATATAAAAACGGAAAAAAGAAAACAATTCCTAAAACTCGACCAATTAATCTGTGTAAATATTCCCAAAAAAAGATGTCTTTAAATTCTTCTAAACTAAAATTATAATTCTTTTTAAGATATTCAGGCGATGTCTTGTATTTAGTAAATTCGGTTTGCCATTCTATTTCATTTAAAGGTGGAATAAAACCAGTAACAGGTTTCCAAGTTACCATAGATAAACCTGAATGTGTTAATCGTGTAATACCGCCAACTATTACCATTGTTGTAACTAACAGACAACCGATGGTTAACCAAATTATTATTTGTTGATTGTTTTTTGAGTTATTTGACACAGATTTCACAGATTTTTACGGATTAAAACTTACTCTTTACTCTTTGCCTTTCGTAATTTTTTTTACTTTTTGCTAATCACTTTTCACTAATTACTCTTCGTTTTTAACCTGAAACTTAGTACGTTTACTACCACTATACATTTCATATTTAACATATTTACATTCTAATTTACCGTTAAATAATTGTATTCTTCTAGAAGTTTTTAAACCCACATTTTTAATTCCGTTTTCAACATCGCTCGTAATTAACCAAGCATCTGTATTAGAATAATTTTGTTTAAGCGTATCGCCTATTCTGCTATAAAAACGTTTTACATCTACTTTTAGACGTTCACCATAAGGCGGATTAAATATCATGATAATTTTCATATCATCAAAAGGTTTTTCACTATCGAAAAAATCTTGTCTTTCAATTTTGATAAATTCGGATAAGGAAGCATTTTCAATATTATCATTCGCTTTTTGAATCACACTTGGTGCTTTATCAAAACCAATTATTTTATAACTAGTTTCACGCACTTTTTTCATTAAAGATTCTTGAATTTTCTCGAATAAATCTGCATCAAAATCTTCCCAATTTTCAAAAGCAAATTCTTTACGGTTAATATTTGCTGGTATATTAAGAGCAATCATTGCTGCTTCAATCAAAATAGTTCCCGAACCACACATAGGGTCCATAAAATGTGTTGTGCCATCATAACCAGATAACAAAATCATTCCTGCCGCTAAAACTTCATTAATTGGCGCAATATTAGTACCTGTTTTATAACCTCTTTTGTGTAACGATTGCCCAGAACTGTCAAACGAAATAGTACAATTATTATTAATGATATGAATATTAATATGCAAGTCTGGATAATCTAGATCTATACTTGGTCTTTCATTATATTTATCTCTAAAATAATCTACAATAGCATCTTTTGTTTTTAAGGAAACATAATGCGAATTGGTAAAATTATCTGAACTAATTGTTGAATTTACAGCAAATGTTTTGTCATGAAACAGAAATTGTTCCCAATGTATTTTTTGGATTTCTCTATACAAATCATGCTCATCTCTAACCTTAAAAGTTTTATATGGCTTTAATATTCTGATAGCGGTACGCAAAGCCAAATTTGCTTTATACATAAAACCAGTATCGCCATAAAAGGTGACATTTCTAACACCTTCTTTTACTTTTATTGCTCCTAAATTCCGCAATTCTTTTGCTAAAATTGGTTCTAAACCAAATAAGGTTTTTGCCAACATTTTAAAATTATCTGCCATTTTGCAAAAATAGACATTTTGTAGAGAGGTTTTGCAAAACGTATGTATAATTTTACCTATTTTTGCAAAATGAAACAAAAAGAATGGTTTGTAGATTGGTTCGATTCCGAATATTATCATATTCTATATAAAGATAGAGATTACAAAGAGGCAGAACTTTTTATGACTAATTTGGTTAAATTTTTAAAATTAAAGAAAGAAAACTTTATTTTAGATTTAGCATGCGGAAAAGGAAGGCATTCTGTTTTTTTAAATTGGTTAGGATTTACAGTAAATGGTGTTGATTTATCTAAAAACAGTATCAAACACGCAAAACAATTCGAAAATGACACTTTAAATTTTGAAGTACATGATATGCGTTTACCATTTGACATTAAATACAATGCTATTTTTAATCTTTTTACAAGTTTTGGTTATTTTGATGATGACCAAACTAATATTAAAGTTTTAAAAAACATAAAATATGGTTTACATAAAAACGGTGTTGCTGTAATTGATTTTATGAATATTGAAACCGTTACAAGTAATTTAATTGCTAAAGAAACTATTATTAAAGATGAAATTACTTTTAATATTACAAGACAAATTAAAAATAACAAAATCATTAAAAACATTAAATTTTCGATAAACAATGAAAAATTTCATTTTACCGAAAAAGTACAATGCTTAACTTACGAAACTATTAAAAAATATATTTCAAAAGCAGGTTTAAAATTAAAACATACTTTTGGCGACTATAAATTGAATGATTTTGACTTAAATAAATCTAAACGTTTAATTTTAATTGTGGAAAACGAATAAAAACTTATGGTATATTCAATACTTTTTTTTGCTGTAATTATTGGTGCAGCAATTGTTCTATTTTTAAAACCAAGTAAAATTTTTACGCAAATTTTATTGGCTTTTTCAGGTGCATATTTATTATCGATTACTATATTACATTTATTGCCTGAGGTTTTTGAAAATCACAATCACAAAGTAGGTTTATTTATATTATTAGGAATCTTAATACAATCGGTTTTAGAATATTTTTCAAAAGGCGCCGAACATGGTCATGTGCATATTCATAAAGAAATAAAAACCGTGCCTTGGTTGTTATTTATTAGTTTAAGTTTTCATGCTTTTTTTGAAGGTATTCCACTAGCAAATGCGCAAAATATGAATCTTGTCTGGGCAATTTTTATTCATAAAATACCTATTGCAATAGTTTTGACTTCATTTTTAATGCAAAGTAAATTAGATAAAAAAGTAGTTTTTGGTCTTATTTTTACCTTTGCATTAATGAGTCCTTTAGGTTGTATTTTAGGTGAAAATTTTGACTTTGTAACAAAATATCACACCGAAATAACGGCAATAATAGTTGGTATATTTTTACATATTTCTAGCATTATTCTTTTTGAAAGTTCAGAAAATCATACGTTTAATTTTAGGAAATTTATCGCAATTCTTTTAGGTTTTACAATAGCGTATTTTAGTTTGGGGCATTAATTATATGATTCTACCAAACAAAAAAAAGCACATCAATAAAGGTGTGCTAATTAATTTAAAATGAGCAATCTAAATTTTATTTACTTGTAATATCTCCAGAACCTGAAACTTTAGTATCTTGTTTTTCAGGATTACCTTTATATTCTATATCACCAGAACCTGTAACTCTAGCATTTAAATCTTTATTTGCCACAACACTAACATCGCCAGAACCTGTAACTTTTGCAGTAACCGAATCTGCGCTTAAACCAAAACCGTGATAATCACCCGAACCTGTTACGCTTGTTTCTAATGTTTTTGCAGAACCAGTTAATGTAATATCGCCAGAACCAGTTATTTTTGAAATCACCTCATCTGCTTTCACTTTTAAAGTGATGTCTCCAGAACCTGAAACACTAATATAAAAATTAGTTGCATTTATAATATCTTCACCAATAATATCGCCAGAACCAGTCATAGTTACTGCATCTAAATCTTTGAAAGGCACTGTAATATATACTCCTTTTCTAGAATGTACGTTAATTCCTTTTTCCCATTTAATTTTTAGTTTCCCGTTTACTACTTCAGTTATTAAATGTTCTAATAAATTATCTTCAATTTTAATAGTTAATTTTCCTTCTGTTCCATAAACTAGATTTACATCAAAAAATCCTGCTACCGAAATCTGATCATAATCTCCTACATTTCTTGTTTTATTTACCACATTTCCATTTCCTTTTGTTTTTGAAAACCATTGTGATTGTACACAAGATGTTGATAAAACTAATACTGCTAATAAAATTATTGCTTTTTTCATGATGAATGTTTATTTATTATTGCCTTGTTTTTTTCTTAGACAACGGGTTATTAATTTAATTTTTTTAGAGATGTAAACTTAGGTTCTTATTTTAATTTGCTCTAAACCAATATGTTTATTATTGAC
>CAYQTF010000077.1:0-11654 GCA_964420345.1 uncultured Flavobacteriaceae bacterium | reverse complement strand
AACCAAAGTAAAATTCGAGAATGCACTTAATAATTAGGCAATTTTGAGTATTATTTATTAAAAAAAAAAAAAAAACATCAAACCTTATATGACCTAAAATGCCTTATATGGTAAAAAAAAGTAATCCGTAAAATGAAAAAAATAATTTTAATTTTCTTTTTAATATTGACATTCAACTCTTTTTCACAAGAAATTCTTGGTTATTGGAAAACCTTAGATTCTAAAACAAAAGAAACCGCTTCGGTTATAGAAATTTATAAAGAAAACGAACAATATTTTGGTAAAATAGTTGCAATTTTTAAACAAAACTATAAAGGTTTTTGCACTACTTGTACTACCAAACATAAAAAAAAAGATTTAATTAATGTTGTTGTTTTAAAAGGATTTGACAAAAAAAAGGATACCTATGAAAACGGAGAAATAACCGATCCAGAAAACGGCAAAACGTATAGCAGTTATTTAAAATTAATAACAAAAGAAAAATTAAAAATAAGAGGTTTTATCGGTCTATCTATGTTCGGAAGAACAGAATATTGGTATAGATTAAATGATGATGATAACAGAAAATTAAAAATTAAATTGAATATATAATGAAAAACTGACACTTTCAAAATAGCAACAACAAGTAAGTAAAGTGAATAATTAGTGCAAATTCGTGAAATTCGTGGCAACAGTAACCTAGTAATCCGTAAAAAATCCATGTTTAAAAATAAAAATATGAAAACCAAATTAATCATCCTACTAAGTCTAATCATTTTAACATCTTGTAAAAAAGAAGAAAAACCGTTACCAAATACTAAAGAAGGTTTAAAATTTGAAATAGCAAAAATCGGAAAACTAAAAGATAGTTTAACTAAAATTGAAATAAAAATAAATGAAAAGTTAGCAAAATATGATACAGTTAAAAAATTATCGACTGTTAGCGTAATTAAATTACAACTAACAGATTATAAACATTACATTTCTATTCAAGGAAATTCTAAAACCGATAAAAATATAATGTTAAGACCTCAAGCAAACGGTTTAATAACTAGAGTTTATGTTAAAGAAGGGCAATATGTAAAAAGTGGCCAAACCTTATTTCAGTTAGATGATGCTATTTTAAGAAACGCTATTAGCGAAGTAGAAAATCAATTAATTTTAGCAACCACAACTTTCGAAAGACAAAAAAGACTTTGGAGTCAAAAAATAGGTTCCGAAATGCAATTTTTAAACGCTAAAAACAATAAAGAAGCCTTAGAGAATAATATAAAAACATTAAAGTCACAATTAAGCAATTACAAAGTAAAAGCACCATTTAGCGGTATAATAGACGATTTAATTGCAACCAAAGGCGATCTAGCATCTGCGCAAACGCCATTAGTGCAACTCATTAATTTAAACAACATGTATGTAGAATCTGATGTTTCCGAAAACTATTTAAAATCCATCAAAAAAGGAAATACTATTATTTTAAATTTTACTTCTTTAGGGAAAGAAATTAATGCAAAAATCTCTAGAGTTGGTAATAATATAGACCCTGAAAACAGAAGTTTTAAAGTGAGAATTAACATAAGTAATAAAAGTGGTTTAATAAAACCAAACCTATTAGCAGATATAAAAATAAACGATTTGTTGGTTAAAAATGCCATTGTTATCCCAAATAAATTAATCCAAACCGATGAAAACGGAAACTCTTTTGTATTCCTAATCGAACAAAAAGAAAACGCAAACATTGTTACCAAAAAATCAGTAAAAGTAGAAAGCAGTTACGAAGAAAACTCGTTAATCTCAGAAGGTCTAAAAGAAAATGATGTCTTAATTAACGAAGGTTCAAGAAATATTAGTAATCAACAAGAAGTAACTATTCAATAATTAAAACCTTGCGAACTTTGCGAAACCTTAGCGAACTTTGCGGTTAAACAAACAAAACAATGCTCCACAAAACAAACGCACTTTCAAACTGGGCAATTAATAACAAAGCAACTGTATTGGTAATTACGGTAATTATATTAATTGCTGGGATTACTTCGTACAAAGCAATGCCAAACGAATCTTTTCCAGAAGTGGTTATGCCTCAGATATTTATCACTACTATTTATCCTGGGAATTCTGCTTTAGATATGGAAAAATTAGTAACTCGACCAATAGAAAAAGAAATCAATAAAATTTCTGGAGTCGATGTAATTAGATCAACATCTAAACAAGGTTTTTCTTCTATTGATGTAAAATTTACCAATAATATTACACCAGAACAAGCATTACAAAAAGTAAAAGACAAAGTCGATGCTGCAAAAGCAGATAGAGATTTTCCGAACGATTTACCAGCAGATCCAGATGTACGAGAAATGAATATGGCCGAGTTAATGCCAATTATGAATGTAAATTTATCTGGCGAATTTTCTTTAGAGCAACTTAAAAAATATGGCGAATATCTAGAAGATGAAATCGAAAAATTATCTGAAATTACAGGAGTTGACATACGTGGTATTCAAGAAAAAGAAGTAGAAATTGCAGTAGATTTAAACAAAATGGAATCGCTTCAATTAAATTTTAACGATTTAGCAAGTGCCATTTCAAACGAAAACATAACACTTTCTAGTGGCGATGTAAAACAAAACGGAATGCTAAGAAATGTGCGTGTTATTGGGGAATTTAAAAACCCTAAAAACATGGGGAATATCATCGTTAAAAACGAAAATCAAAAAGTAGTTTATTTAAGAGATATTGCAACCGTTTTATTTAAAGAGCAAGAAAAACAAAGTTACGCGCGTGAATTTAGCAGACCTGTAGTAATGCTAGATGTTAAAAAACGTAGTGGAGAAAACTTAATTATTGCATCTCAAAAAATTGATGTGATTATCGCTAAAGCAAAAAAAGATTTTTTTCCTGAAAAATTAATCATTTCTAAAACAAATGATCAAACCGACAAAACTATTAATAGTGTAACCGATTTAGAAAACAACATCATTTTTGGTGTTCTATTAGTGGTTGTAGTTTTAATGTTTTTCTTAGGCTTACGTAATTCACTTTTTGTAGGTATTGCTATTCCGTTATCCATGCTTTTATCGTTTGTGTTTTTAAACCTTTTGGGCATTACCATGAACATGATGGTGCTTTTTGGTTTAGTTCTCGCACTTGGTATGTTGGTCGATAATGGTATTGTTGTAGTCGAAAATATTTACCGTTATATAGACGAAGGTTACTCTAATTATGATGCTGCAAAATATGGCGTTGGCGAAGTTGCTTGGCCAATTATTGCATCTACAGCAACTACGCTTGCTGCATTTATTCCGTTAGGATTTTGGCCAGGAATTATGGGTAAATTTATGAAGTATTTTCCGCTAACTTTAATTATGGTTTTATCATCTTCGCTATTTGTGGCTTTGGTAATTAACCCTGTATTAACGTCTATGTATATGAAAGTTAAGGAGAAAAAAACACCAATTAAAAAAGTGTTTTTAAAGAGTTTACTTGCTTTAATTTTTGGATCTATATTCTTGTTTTTGGGTTTTAAATCTAATACAAAAGCCCTTATCGGAATTGGTAATCTTGCCATCGTATTTGCAATTTTAAATTTATTGTATACATTTATTATAAAACGAATCATCAAATGGTTTCAAAATGTATTATTACCAAGTTTAGAAAGAGGTTATGAAAAATTATTACGTGCAACGTTAAAAGGAAAAAGAGTTTATGTAACTTTTGGATTAACATTTTTATTACTAATCTTTTCTTTTATTTTAACTGGAATGTTTCCACCAAAAACAATTTTTTTTCCAGAATCAGATCCTGAGCAAATCTTTGTATATACCGAATTCCCTATTGGTACAGGTATAGAAAAAACAAATACGTTAACAAATACCATAGAAATTAAAATACAAGATTATTTAAAACAATACGAACAAAATGGTGACAATTATTTAATAAAATCGGTTATTGGTCAAGTTGGTGAAGGGACTGGTGATCCGCAACAAGGCGACCAAGGAAATACACCAAACAAATCGAGAATTACTATTGATTTTGTACAGTTTCAAGATAGAAAAGGCGTAAATACATCTACCGTTTTAACCGATGTTCGCAAGTTACTTACTGGTTTTGCAGGCGTAAATATTACGGTTGCAAAAAATCAAAATGGTCCGCCTGCTGGTCCGCCATTAAATATTGAAGTTTCTGGTACAGATTATAACGAATTAATTGCAACTGCAAACGATATAAAAGCATATATCAATTCCAAAAATATTAGTGGTATTGAAGACTTGAAACTAGATGTTGAAATTGGTAAACCAGAATTATTAATAAAAGTAGATCGACAAAAAGCAAACCGTTTAGGCGTGGCAACTGGTCAAATTGCCGATATTTTACGAACTGCTTTATATGGTAAAGAAATTTCTACCTTTAAAGATGGCGAAGATAATTACCCAATAAATATTAGATTGCAAGAAAAATTTAGATATAATAAAGACGCATTATTAAATCAGAAGGTGATTTTTAGAGATCAAGCAAGTGGTAGAATTAAACAAGTACCAATTGGCGCGATAACTTCGGTAGAAAATTCGACTACTTTTTCTGCCGTAAAGCGAAAAGATTTAAATAGAGTAATTAGTATTTATACCAATATTTTGGAAGGTTACAATCCATCAGAAGTTGTAGCAAATACAAAAAATTTATTAAAAACCTATAAAATCAAAAAAGGCTATAATTACAAATTTACTGGCGAACAAGAAGAAATGGAAAAAATGATGACATTTTTATCTAAAGCTTTGTTAATTGCGATGATTTCTATCTTTTTGATTTTGGTAGCACAATTTAATTCAGCAGTTACACCTATAATTATTTCACTTTCGGTATTATTAAGTTTAATTGGTGTATTACTTGGTTTGGTTGGTTTTAATATGGACTTTATCGTGTTAATGACCATGCTTGGTGTCATTTCACTCGCTGGAATTGTGGTAAATAATGCTATTGTTTTAATAGATTATGTCAATTTAATTATAGACAGAAAAAAAGCGAAATTAAATATAGATACATCAAAAGGCGAAACTACTTTTCTACCAAAACATTTAATTTACGAAAGTATTATCGAAGCAGGAAAAGTACGTTTAAGACCCGTGATTTTAACAGCAATTACCACTGTTTTAGGGTTAATGCCTTTGGCGTTTGGTATCAATATTAATTTTGTAACCTTATTTACCGAATACGATGCACATGCATATATTGGTGGAGAAAATGTCATGTTTTGGGGACCACTTTCTAAAACGGTAATTTTTGGGTTAATATTCGCAACCTTCTTAACTTTAGTAATTGTACCTGTTATGTATTATATTTTGTTTAGAGTACAATTGCGGTTTAATAAAGATAAGATTATCTTGATTGAATAAAATTAGACTCACATCGTGACTTGAAATTACGTGTGAGTTAGTTTAGTTTTAGTTTAAAACATTTAACATTACCAAATATTCCTACTAACTTCGCTTACCGTTTATATATAAAACATTGAAACTATTTTATATGTAAACGTTGTGTGTAATTTGGGAAACTTACCAATTATTGGTATATTTGAAAAAAAATATATCGAAAATGAATAAAAACACATCAATATCACTAGGGAATTATTTTGACCAATTCGTTCAAGGTCGAGTAAGTGAAGGTCGATTTAAAAATGTTAGCGAAGTTATACGTGCTGGATTAAGACTTTTAGAAGAAGAGGAAAGTAAAGTAATTGTATTGAAAAAAGCAATTCAAGATGGAATTGATAGCGGAATTGCACACGACTTTGATCCAAAAAAACATCTTGAATCTCTAAAAGCAAATAAACTATCGAATGACTGAATATAAATTGACTAATAAAACAGTTGAGGATTTATCTAAAATATGGGATTACACATTTGAAGTTTGGTCGGAAAGACAAGCAAACAAATATTATGAATCACTTATTTCAAATTGTCAAGAAATTGCAGACAATCCGCATTTAGGAAAAAACTATAACGGAATCACTCAAAGTTTACTCGGAATGAAAATGAATCGACATATTATTTTTTATCGAATTTTAAATGAAAATTATGTTGAAATTACAAGGATTTTACACGAGAGTATGGATTTAAAGAAAAGAATAACCGAATAAAAAACTACACACAATACAGGTAAATTATGCCTATTAATCATATAGACAAAAACAATTCTATAAATTCCAATTAAAATTTTCTAAAAACTAAATTTATACATTCAAAATAAATTTATATTTGCATAAAATTAAAGACTTTTGAGCAAAGCATTAATTGCTTCAATATTTGAAAAATCGGAAACTACAAATCGGTTAATTCAAAGTGTAAAACAAGACAAGCAACAAATTCAAGTTACGAATTTGGTTGGATCGTCATTGTCTTTTTTGATTGCTGAAACATTTAAAAAAACAGAAAAACCTTTCCTTTTAATTTTTGAAGATAAAGAAGAAGCTGCATATTATTTAAACGATTTAGAACAATTATTAGCAGAAAAAAATTTGCTTTTTTATCCTGCATCTTACAGACGTGCGTATGAGGTTGATAAAACCGACAATGCTAATGTTTTATTAAGAGCAGAAGTTTTAAACAGGATTAATTCTAGACGAAAACCGTCGGTAATTGTTACCTATCCGCAAGCGTTATTCGAACAAGTAATTACCAAAAGCGAATTAGAACAAAACACACTAAAGTTAAGTGTGGAAGAAGAAGTTTCGTTAGATTTTATAAACGAAATGCTTTTTGAATACAATTTTAATAAAGTAGATTTTGTAAGTGAACCTGGCGAATTTGCTGTTCGTGGTGGTATTATTGATGTATTTTCTTTTAGTAATGATACACCTTATAGAATAGAATTTTTTGGCGATGAAGTAGAAAGCATTCGTACTTTTGATGTAGAAACTCAACTTTCTATTGATAAACTAAAAAAAATAAGCATTATACCCAATTTGGCAAACAAAATGCTATTGGAAAAACGTCAAAGTTTTCTAAAATATATCTCTTCAAAAACCGTGATTTTTGCTAAAAACATTTCACTTTTAAAAAGTGATTTAGACAAACTGTTTACCAAAGCAGAAAATGATTTTGTACAATTAAAAGGCGAAATAAAACAGGCAAATCCGAGTGTGCTATTTTGTAATGGTGATTTGGTTGTAAATGAATTAAATAACTTTTCATTAGTTTCTTTAAGAACAAACCCTGCCAGCGTTAATAACCACAAAGAGAATAACGCTGGCAGGGTTGAAAAAATAGAATTTAACACCAAACCTCAACCAAGTTTTAATAAACAATTCTCCTTACTTATTGAGAATCTAACCGAAAACACCAAAGCAGGTTTTACCAATTACATTTGTTGTGATAACGAAAAACAAGCAAAACGTTTTCAAGATATTTTTGAAGATCAAGAACAGGAAATTGCTTGCAGTACAATTGTTTTTCCGATGTATCAAGGTTTTATTGATATCGATAAAAAAATAGTTTGCTATACCGATCATCAGATTTTTGAACGTTACCATAAATTCCGTTTAAAAAATAATTATTCCAAAAAACAAGCAATTACTTTAAAAGAACTTACCAATCTTCAAATTGGTGATTACGTTACACATATAGATCACGGAATAGGCAAATTTGGTGGTTTACAAAAAATTGAAATTCACGGTTCTGATAAAAAACAAGAAGCAATAAAATTAATTTATGGCGAACGTGATGTTTTATATATTAGCATTCATTCGTTACATAAGATTTCTAAATATGGCGGTAAAGATGGCAAAACACCAAAAATTTACAAATTAGGTTCAGGTATTTGGAAAAAATTAAAACAAAAAACCAAATCTCGGATTAAACATATTGCGTATAATTTAATTCAGTTATATGCAAAACGAAAAATGCAAAAAGGCTATGCTTTTGGTCCAGATACATTTATGCAACATGAACTCGAAGCAAGTTTTATGTATGAAGATACGCCAGATCAATACAAAACTACACAAGATGTGAAAGCTGATATGGAATCGCAACAACCAATGGACAGGTTGGTTTGTGGTGATGTTGGTTTTGGTAAAACCGAAATCGCCATTAGAGCCGCTTTTAAAGCAGTAGATAATGGCAAACAAGTCGCTATTTTAGTGCCAACCACTATTTTAGCATTTCAACATTTTAAAACATTTACCGAAAGATTAAAAGATTTTCCGGTAACTATAGATTATTTAAACCGATTTAGATCCACCAAACAACGTAATGAAGCAATTAATGGTTTAGCAGACGGAAGTGTAGATATTGTAATTGGTACGCATCAGTTAGCAAATCCTAAAGTTAAATTTAAAGATTTAGGCTTGTTAATTATTGACGAAGAACAAAAGTTTGGCGTTGCCGTAAAGGACAAATTAAAAACCATAAAAGAAAATGTTGACACCTTAACTTTAACTGCAACGCCAATACCAAGAACGTTACAATTTTCGTTAATGGCAGCACGAGATTTATCTATTATTGCTACTGCACCACCAAATCGTCATCCTATTGATAGTAGTGTGATTCGCTTTAGTGAGGAAATTATTAGAGATGCTATTCAATATGAAATTTCGCGTGGCGGACAAATATTTTTTATTCATAATAGAATTGAAAACATTAAGGAAGTTGCAGGTTTAATTCAACGTTTAGTACCAAATGCCAAAATTGGTATTGGTCACGGACAAATGGAAGGCAAAAAATTAGAAGGTTTAATGCTTGCTTTTATGGACAATGAATTTGATGTTTTAGTCTCAACAACTATTGTAGAAAGTGGTTTAGATGTGCCAAATGCCAATACCATTTTTATTAATAATGCCAATAACTTTGGTTTGTCAGACTTACATCAAATGCGTGGTCGTGTTGGTAGATCTAACAAAAAGGCATTCTGCTATTTCATTACGCCACCATATCATATGATGAGTACCGATGCCAGAAAACGTATTGAAGCACTTATTTTATTTAACGAATTAGGTAGTGGTTTAAATATTGCCATGAAAGATTTAGAAATTAGAGGTGCAGGCGATTTATTAGGTGGCGAACAAAGTGGTTTTATTAATGATATTGGTTTTGAAACGTATCAGAAAATACTAAACGAAGCAATTGAAGAACTTAAGGAAAAAGAATTTAAAGATTTATATAAAGGCGAACAAAACGACAAAATAAAAACCTACGTAAAAGATGTACAAATAGATACCGATTTTGAAATTTTAATACCAGATGATTATATTTCGATTATATCGGAAAGATTAAATCTTTATAACGAATTAGGTACTCTAAAAGACGAAACAGAATTAATCGCATTTGAAAAAAACCTAATCGACAGATTTGGAGAAATACCTACACAAATTGTGGACTTATTAAATTCGGTTAGAATAAAATGGTTGGCTCGTGCTTTTGGTATGGAAAAAGTAATCTTAAAACAAAAACGAATGCTTTGCTATTTTGTAAGCAATCAGCAAAGTGAATTTTATCAAAGTGAAAAATTTACGCGTGTTTTAAACTATGTGCAAAACAATAAAAAATCTTGTGTAATGAAAGAAAAGGAAACTAAAAAAGGTTTGCGTTTATTACTTACTTTTATTAAAATTGATTCTGTTGAGATTGCTTTAAATATCTTGAGAAAAATATAGTCTAAATATAATTTGTGCTAAAAAAATGGTAAAATTAAAAAGACTAATCAATTAAAAATAAAACTGATTAGTCTTTAAAAAAGGGGAGTTACATGTTTTTTAGTATTATGTTTAGATTTTTATATCTTTGCACCAACTATATAACACAACAAATATACGTATTATTATTTCACATACGCAACATTTTATGAAATTATTTTACATATTATTTATTTACACAACTTAAATATGCTTATTATCAAAACATTACGAAAAAATAATAATGAAAGTCAAACTGACTTGTCACTCATTTTAGGGGTTAGTTTACGTACTGTTCAAAATTATGAAAGTGGAAAAGTAACCATACCAAACGATAAATTAAGCAAAATTGCGCAACATTATGACGTATCGGTTTCTTACCTTTTTGAAAGTGAAACAGAAAAAAAATTGAAAAACACACCAATTTTAGAAAAAAACGGCGTAAACCTTACAATAAAAGAAATATTATTGTTTATAATTGACAATGAAAGTGAACTAAAAAGTGATACTTTTTTTTTAAGATATATAACCGAAATTGGTAGAGAAGCAATTATAAAATACCTTACAGATAATGATATGATTAAAAAGTAAAATTTGCTAAAGACAACTCTAATTTTTCTTTTGTAAATCTAATGTCAAAATTTATATTAAAACTAGAGAATTTTTGATTGTTTTTTTCTTCTTTTTTTTGCAATTCCTCTTCCAAGTGCTTATCAATTTCGTCATCTAATAATTGTTTTACTTCACTTGGCATAACACCATAATCATATAAATCTTCTATTATGTATTTCCCCTTATTCTTTTTCATTTTATAACATTTTGTAATTCTTCATATTTTGTTAAGTCACTAATTAAAGCTTCTTTTTTATTTTTACTTTTTTTGTATAAATCTATCGAGATATAACTAATTAGTAACTGAATACCTTTTTTAAGTTTGTTTTCTTTTTTACTTAAAAAATAAGTAAATAAAACAATAAGTGCCACTGCTAATATGGACAAAATGCCAAAAGATGCTCCATAAGCCCATTGACTAAAATCTGTTCTTGTTAATATACCATATAATAACCAATAGGTTGAAACATATATTAGACCCATAATAGCAATTTTATAAAAATACCTAAACTCATTTAAATGATTAGGATTAAAAATAAAAATTAGTAACAAAATTGTGCAAAACAAACCAAATACAGACAAACCAATCGCATATAAAAAATATCGAAAAGAAGAGTAACCCATAAAAGAGTATTCTTTTTTTATTGACCTTTTAATTTTTGCATATTCTTTTAAATCTTTTATTCTTTTGCTTTCAAGACTCTTTAAGGAAACTAAAAAAATAGATTTTGTTATTAGGTCATTTTCAAAATTATTTATTAATTTATCTCTATCTTTATTACTATCACTAATAATAACTTTATGTGTATTATAATGATTAGAATACTTGCTCCAATTAAATACACTTAAAAATTGATTATGTATAAATGGAGTGAGATAAATAATTATAAAAATTAACCCAATAAATAAGCCTTTAATAATTGTCACCTTCTTGCTGGTCATCATCATCGTCCCCAATCTCAGGTTTATTAATGTCCATTGCTTTTGCTTGGTCTTCTGTGTATCCATATTCTGCTTCTAGTTTTGCTATTTCTTGCTCTGTTAAATCACAAGATGATAACATAAATAATCCAAATACTACTACTATTGCTACTGTTATTAATTTTTTCATTTTACTTAAATTTAAAGTTTATATATAAACCTCAATATAAGTAATTTATAATTATTTTAATAAGTAAGGGGAAGGAATTTTATTAAAAATTATATTATGCAAATATACGAAAAATAATTTCATATAAAAATTAATAATTAAATTATTTTGGGCAAACGCTATTTAATGCCTAAAGTTTAGTTGGTTCAAAAAAAAAAAAAAAAAAAAAAATTTTAAAAAAAACAAAAATAAAAAAAAAAATATAAATTTTTAATAAAAAAAAAAAAAAAAAAAAAAATAAATATAAAAAAAAATAAAAGG
>CAYQTF010000076.1:3102-11659 GCA_964420345.1 uncultured Flavobacteriaceae bacterium | reverse complement strand
TTTATCTTTTCCGCCAATAGCAGAAACAAAATTATCTAGAACAGTTTGTAATGTTACACCATCAGGAATAGGTTTATTCATTTCTGGTTTTTTAGTTGGATTACCTTTTGAATCAAAATAATTAATTTTATAAGGCAATTTTTCTAAATTCGGCAACACATCAATTCCTTTACCAACAACTACAATTCTTGCATTATCTTCACTAAAATATTTATTTGCAACACGTTTTATATCAGCAATTGTAACTGCGTTAATTTTTTGCAAATAGGTTTTGTAAAAATCATCAGGTAAATTTTGAGTTTTAATGTTTAATGCATAATTCGCAATTGTTCTAGGTTTCTCTAACGCCAAAACAAATTTACCAACATAACCAGCTTTTACATTTGCTAGGTTTTTTGCAGTTACATCTTCGGTTCTAATTCTCTTAATTTCTTTCATGGTTTCCACAACAGTACTGTCGGTAACGGCATTTCTGACACTTGCACCAGTTCTAAACATAGTTGCGAATTTATCTGCATTAATACTAGATCTTGCACCGTAAGTAAAACCATTAGCTTCACGCAAATTCATGTTAAGGTACGAATTGAAATCGCCACCTAAAATCTGGTTAGCAACTAAAACTGCATGGTAATCTGAATCAGACATTTTGAGTAAAGTTGTACTTAAAACTGCTACTTCAGATTGCACAGCATTTGGCATATTAATAAAATTAATTTCTGTTTTTGCAACATTTGTAGGAGCATTAAATGGAACTGATTTTAATTCGCCTTTTTTCCAATTTTCAAAATGTTTTTTTGCTAACTTTTTTACTTCTTTTGCAGTAATGTCACCAACAATTACTAAATAAGCATTGTTTGGTTTAAAGTATGTGTTGTAAAAAGTTTCAACATCTTTTAATGAAATATTTTCGATTGTTTCTTTAGTTGTGACTTCTCCGTAAGGATGATTTTTACCATAACCAATTGCTTTTCTAACTTGATTAGCAATATTAGAAACACTTTTTTCACCAGATTTAATACCGTCTAAAGTTTGTTTTACATTTTTGTCGAATTCTTCTTTAGTAAATAACGGATTCATTGTTGCGTCTGCCATTAATTCAAAAACTCTAGGAAAATATTTTGAAAGTGAATTTGCAGATGCTCCAGAACTATGAATGTTAACTCTTGCACCTAAATAATCTACCTCTTCGTCAAATTTTTCTTTAGAAATATTTGTAGAACCACTTCCTAAAACACTACTAGTCAAACCGCTTAATCCTGTTTTTTCACCTTCAACAATCGGGTCATTATCTATCATTAATCGAGCAGAAACCCTTGGTAATTTATGGTTTTCTACCACAAGGACTTGTAATCCGTTTTTTAAAGTAAAAGTACTAGGTTTTTTTAAATTAATTTTTGGTGCAGGTCCTGGTTTAGGTTGAATACTTCTGTCTATTTGTGCTTGCATAATTACTACCGTAAATACGAAACTTAATACTAAAATTATTTTTTTCATATCTGTATATTATTTATTTTTTTCTTTTTTTGGAAGATAATTTAAAATCATTCTTTGGTTGCTATTTAAATATTTGTTTGCAACTGCTTTAATTTCTTCTTTAGTTATTGAATTATATATTTCAATTTGAGTATTAATTAAATTAATGTCTCCATATAATAAGTGAAAAGTAGCTAAAGAATGTGCAATACCTTCAACACTACTATTAGAATTAACAAATTGATTTAAAAATTTATTTCTCAATTTTTCCATTTCTTTTTCAGAAAGTAATTCCGTTTGAATTCTTTTTATTTCTTCATCTATATCTTTTATAAGAGTTTCTGTTGATGTTTCGCCAAGTGGTAAAGCATAAATAATGTATAAACCATAATCTTCTTGACTAAAGTTTAAAGCACCAACTTGTAAAGAATTCTTTTTAGTATCGACCATTTTTTTGTATAGTCTAGAACTTTTTCCGTCGCTTAAAATAGTAGAAATCATATCTAATACATGCGCTTCTCTAGTTTTCATTGATGGTGTTCTGTAAGCTGCTAAAACTGCAGGTATTTGAATGTTTGGGTCTTGAAATTCTGCTGTAAATTCTTTAGTGATAAACTCTTCAGTAAAAGTTTTTCTTTTTATTGGAGTTCCTTTTGGTATATCATCAAAATATTTTTTTACTAACTTTTTAGTTTCTTCAATATTTATATCTCCTGCAACAACTAAAACAGCATTATTAGGTATGTAGAATTTTTTATTAAATGCTTGAAATTCTTCTAATGAAGCAGCATCTAAATGATCCATAGAACCAATAGTTGCCCAACGATATGGATGTTTGGTAAACATATTTTTTTTGATTTCGGATAAAAAATTCCCATAAGGAGCATTATCTACACGAAGTCTTTTTTCTTCTTTTACAACTTCGTTTTGAGTATCCACTCCAATTTGATTAATAACAGGATGTAACATACGTTCAGATTCCATCCACAAACCTAGTTCTAAATTATTTGAAGGAAATACTTCATAATAATAAGTTCTATCGTCATTTGTATTAGCATTGTTTGTCCCACCATTTGAACTTACAATTTCAAACCATTTTCCACGTTCAATATTTTCGGTTCCTTCAAATAAAAGGTGTTCAAAAAAATGTGCGAAACCTGTTCTTTCAGGATTTTCGTCTTTTGCTCCAACATGATACATAACAGCAGTTGTTACTACTGGCGCAGTATTGTCTTGATGTAAAATAACGTGTAAACCGTTATCTAATTCAAATTCTTCAAAATTTACTTTTTGTGCCATAATTGTACTTGTTACTAAAACACAAAAAAGTAATAGGATACTTTTTTTCATACTTTTGTTTGTTTAAATTAATATTTATGCAAATTTACATAATTTATAAGTAGATATAATAGTTGAATTGTTACAATTTTGTGAAAGGTTATGATATTTTCTTTTTAGAACTAATTCAGTACTTAAATAACTTAGGTTTTTAGAGTGTTTGAAAATCAAAATAAAATTGTTAATTATTGCTATTTATGACTAAGTTCTATTTATAATTAGCAAAATATTCGGGTTGGTATTTTCTCCCGCAGATTTTCGCTGATTTTTTTTTTGAAGAAAATAAAACCAAAGACAGAGTAGATATTTTAAGAAGAAATTAAAAGTCAAAATAACTTTCCTAATTAAAAATAAACTGTATATTTGCACTCGTTAAAAATTTAAGAAATAACTTATGTACGCAATTGTAGAAATAGCAGGGCAGCAATTTAAAGTTGCAAAAGACCAAAAAGTATTCGTACATCGTTTACAAGGAGACGTTGATTCAAAAATTAGTTTTGATAAAGTTTTGTTGTTAGATGATGGTAAAGTTACTATTGGCGCCCCAGTTATCAAAGGAGCAGCAGTAAATGCTAAAATCCTAAGTCACTTAAAAGGTGATAAAGTAATCGTTTTTAAGAAAAAACGTAGAAAAGGTTACAGAGTAAAGAATGGTCACAGACAATATTTGTCTGAAATCGTAATTGAAAGCATCGTTACAGGTGGTGCAAAACCAGCAAAAAAGGAAACTGCTAAAAAAGCAACTCCTAAAGTAGCGGTAAAGAAAGTAGCACCAAAAAAGGAAACTACAAAGCCAGTAGCAAAAAAAGCAACTGCTAAAAAAGCAACTTCTAAAGGAGATGATTTAAAAAAGGTAGAAGGAATTGGACCAAAAATTGCTGAAATATTCAACGATGCAGGTATTAATACTTTTGCAAATTTAGCAGGAACTAAAGTTGCTAAGTTAGAAGAAATTTTAGCAGCAGCAGGTTCTAGGTATGCTTCTAAAAAACCAGGGTCTTGGCCAAAGCAAGCAAAAATGGCTGCTGAAGGAAAATGGGATGAGTTAAAAGTATGGCAAGATGCTAATGATCACGGAATAGAAAAATAATAATTTAACAATTTAAAACTATATATTATGGCACATAAAAAAGGTGTAGGTAGTTCTAAGAATGGTAGAGAATCAGAATCGAAACGATTAGGAGTAAAGATTTTTGGAGGTCAAGTTGCTATTGCAGGTAATATTCTTATCCGTCAAAGAGGAACGAAACATCATCCAGGAGAAAATGTTTATATGGGTAAAGACCATACATTACATGCTCAAGTTGATGGTTTAGTAAAGTTTACCAAAAAAAGAAATAACAGATCTTACGTTTCAATAGAACCATTTGAAGCATAGTAAGTAAACTACTATAAGAAAATTAAAAAAAACCTTTCAATAATATTGAAAGGATTTTTTTTGTGGAGAAATATTTCACCCAAAATGAATTAACGATATTGGTTTTTTTATTTTAAAAGTTAGGTCGTAAATCATATTTACTATAAAATCTATTCAAAAACTCAATGACTTCTTCTTTAGTATCTACAATTGTCATTAAATCTAAATCTTTTTCGCTAATAGTTTTGAATTGCTTTAAAAGAGTAGATTTAATCCAATCAAATAAGCCAGACCAAAATTCTGTGCCAACTAGTATTATTGGAAATTTCCCAATTTTAAGTGTTTGAATTAAAGTAACTGCTTCAAAAAATTCATCTAAAGTTCCGAAACCACCAGGCATAACTACAAAACCTTGCGAGTATTTTACAAACATTACTTTTCTAACAAAAAAGTAATCAAAATCTAAACTTTTATCTTTATCAATATACGGATTATCATGTTGCTCAAAAGGTAAGTCAATATTTAAACCCACAGAAACTCCTTTTCCTCTGTGCGCTCCTTTATTACCTGCTTCCATTATTCCTGGTCCGCCACCAGTTATTACACCATAACCGTTTTGAGTTAATTCGTAACCAATTTCTTCTGCTAATTTGTAATTTTCGTCTTCGGGTTTTGTTCTTGCAGAGCCAAATATGCTTACGCAAGGACCAACTTTACTTAAACGTTCGTAACCTTCTACAAATTCAGACATTATTTTAAATATTGCCCATGAATCGTTGGTTTTAATTTCGTTCCAAGTTTTTTGTTTTAATTTTTCTCTAATTTTTTTATCTTCTGTCATATTTTATTGTTTAATCGTTTACTGTTTATTTGTTTAATCGTTTTGGTGTTGTTTGTGCATTTTCAATTTTGATTATTGATACTGATTACTACAAAACCATTTCCTTTTTCAAAAAATCAGCAGTATAACTACCTTTTACTTTTATTATTTGTTCTGGCGTACCAGTACAGAGTATTTTCCCGCCTTTTTTTCCGCCTTCAGGGCCAACATCAATTATATGATCTGCTAGTTTAACTACATCTAAATTATGTTCAATAATTAAAACGGTATTTCCTTTATCGGTTAGTTTATTTAAAACTTTCATTAATACATTTATATCTTCAAAATGTAAACCAGTTGTTGGTTCGTCTAAAATATAAAGTGTATTTCCTGTATCTCTTTTAGAAAGTTCGGTTGCTAATTTTATACGTTGTGCTTCGCCACCAGAAAGTGTAGTAGAAGGTTGCCCAAGTGAAATATAACCCAAACCAACATCTTGTATGGTTTTTAATTTTCTATATATCTTCGGAATATTCTCAAAAAACAAAACAGATTCATCAATAGTCATATTTAATGCATCGGAAATTGATTTACCTTTATAACGAATTTCTAAAGTTTCGCGAGTAAATCGTTTTCCCATACAAGTTTCACACTCTACATGAACATCTGGCAAGAAATTCATTTCAATAATACGAATGCCGCCACCTTGGCAAGTTTCACAACGACCATCTTTTACATTAAACGAAAATCGACCAGGTTTGTAACCTCTAATTAATGCTTCTGGAGTTTTAGCAAATAACATTCTAATTTCGGTAAATGTACCAGTATATGTTGCAGGGTTTGATCTTGGTGTTCGTCCAATTGGCGATTGGTTTATGTCAATAATTTTGTCAATATGTTCTAAACCTTTAATAGATTTATATGGCAACGGATTTTTAACTGCTCTATAAATATGGCGATTAATAATCGGATAAAGAGTTTCGTTAATCAATGTAGATTTTCCGCTACCAGAAACGCCAGTTACACAAATCATTTTACCTAAAGGAATAGTTATATCTACATTTTGTAAGTTATTACCTGTTGCGCCTTTTAGTATTATTTTTTTGCCATTTCCTTTTCTACGTTTTTTTGGTATTGCAAAAAATCTTTTTCCGTTAAGGTAATCTGCCGTTAAAGTATTGCTTTTTAGCATCTGTTTAGGAGTTCCTTCGCTAATAATTTCGCCACCATTCTTACCTGCAAAAGGACCAATGTCAATTACATGATTTGCTTCTAACATGATATCTTTATCATGTTCAACTACAATAATAGAATTACCAATATCACGTAACTTCACTAAAGAATCGATTAATTTATGGTTGTCTCTTTGATGTAAACCAATGCTTGGTTCGTCTAAAATATAGAGTACGCCAACCAACTGAGAACCAATTTGTGTTGCTAATCTAATACGTTGTGCTTCGCCACCAGAAAGGGTTTTAGAACTTCTATCTAAAGTTAAATATTCTAAACCAACATCTAATAAAAATTGAATACGTGTTTTAATTTCTTTAATAATTTCTTTGCCAATTATTGCTTCGGACTTAGATAATTTTAGTTTTTGAAACCAATCTGCCAATTGTACAATATCTAATTGCGTTAAATTGCTAATGTTTTTATTTTTGATTTTAAAGAATAAGGATTCTTTATTTAAACGAGAACCTTTGCACGAAGAACATATATTTTCATTCATAAACCCTTTTGCCCAACGTTTAATTGAACTTGATCCAGAGTCATTAAACTGATTAGTGATAAAGTTGTTTATTCCTTCAAAATCAATTTCATAATTTTGAGTAACTCCCATAATTTTAGATTCGATTTCAAAACTATCGTTGCCACCATTTAAAATAATTTCGATTGCTTTTTTAGGAATTTTTTCAATTGCTGTGGTCATTTTAAAATTAAAACGATCTGCTATTATTTGAAGTTGTTTAAAAATCCATGAATTTTTTTGCTCACCAATTGGTGCGATTCCACCATTTTTGATACTTAATTTTTTATTCGGAAATATTTTTTCTTCACAAACTTCATTTACTTTTCCCAAACCATTACAATTGGGGCAAGCACCTTTTGGTGAATTGAATGAAAAACTATTAGGTTCTGGTTTAGGATAAGATATTCCGCTAGACGGACACATTAAATTTCTACTAAAATAACGTGCTTTTTCATCATTATTTGCGACAACCATAATAGTTCCTTCGCCATGATACATTGCTGTTTTTATTGCTTCGGTTAATCTTCCCATCTTAATCTTCCCTGAGGAAAGAGATTGGTTTGCGGTTCTATTTTCGTCTTCCGTCTTCTGTCTTTTGTCTTCTGTCTTTTCAGTAATTTTAAGTCGATCAATAACAATCTCAATATCATGTGTTTTGTAGCGATCTAGTCGCATACCTTTGGTAATATCTATTATTTCGCCATCTACTCTAACTTTCACAAAACCTTGTTTGGCAATCTGTACAAATAATTCTCTATAATGACCTTTACGGGATTTAATTACAGGTGCGAGAATATTTATTTTTTGATTTTCAAAATCCGTTAAAATTAAATTTTGAATCTGTTCATCGGAATAACTTACCATTGGTTCGTTACTTATAAATGAATAGGCAGTACCAACTCTGGCGAATAATAACCGTAAAAAATCATAAATTTCGGTTATGGTTCCGACAGTAGATCTTGGTGATTTGTTAGTCGTTTTTTGCTCGATAGCAATTACTGGCGAAAGACCATTAATTTTATCTACATCTGGTCTTTCTAGATTTCCTAAAAATTGTCTTGCATAGGCAGAAAATGTTTCGATATAACGTCTTTGTCCTTCAGCATAAATAGTATCGAATGCTAAAGATGATTTTCCGCTACCGCTTAAACCAGTTATTACAACTAGTTGATTTCTAGGTATTTTTACATCAATATTTTTAAGGTTGTGAACCCTAGCACCTAAAACTTCTATGTATTCTTGTTTTTTCAAAATTATTTTTTAACCAAGATGCAAGTTAATTAATTTTGAGGAAGATTTTGATTTTGATTCATTAATATTTTTAAATAGAATCTATTCAATTAATTAAAAAGTTATAGATACGGATTGCAGAGATTATTCGGCTACAAAACAAACTAAAAATTAATGTTTCCTTTTGATGAATTTAGACGCACAGTTTCTGTAGTTGCTTATTTGAAAACACAAAGAAATAAAATAAGAATTCAAAATTTTATTAGTAATAACCAAAAGATAAATTTAACTTTGCCTAAAATGAACTATATTACAAGAATAAGGCACTTTTTTGAATTACACGGTTTTAATGTCTTATCTCGTTTCGCAGATAAGTTAGGTATGCGTGCATCTAATGTGCGTTTGTTTTTTATTTACATTTCATTTGCTACAGTAGGTTTGTCGTTCGGAATATATTTAACTTTAGCTTTTTTATTACGATTAAAAGATATGATTTACACTAAAAGAAGTTCGGTTTTTGATTTATAAGGCTAATAATGAAAATTAAAAATAAATTTTATATCGCTTTATTACTGGCGCTAACTTTAGT
>CAYQTF010000076.1:0-3002 GCA_964420345.1 uncultured Flavobacteriaceae bacterium | reverse complement strand
TAATGAAAATTAAAAATAAATTTTATATCGCTTTATTACTGGCGCTAACTTTAGTTGTCATTGGTATTTTAGGATATATATTTATTGGTCATTATTCTTTTATAGATGCGTTATAATATGACCATAATTACAATTTCTACGGTTGGTTTTGGCGAAGTACATCCGTCGGCAGATAGAATAGAGCAAATAGATAAACTAAAATAATTTTTTTAAATCTGATTAATGTTGAAAAAAAAGAAAATTCTAGTAACTGGTAGTAATGGTTTGTTAGGTCAAAATTTAATAAGTTTATTTGTAAATGAAACAGATTTTGAAGTGTTCGCTTTTTCTAAAGGAGAAAATAGAATTAGTAAAACAACCAACTTCACCTATTATAATATAGATTTAACAAATGCAGAAGTAGTTAGAAAACACTTAAAAAAAATACAACCAAATTATATTATTAATGGTGCAGCATTGACAAATGTAGATGTTTGTGAAAATGACAAAAACCTGTGTGATACATTAAATGTAATTGCTGTACAAACCTTAATAGATTATTGCGAAAAAAGTAAAACACATTTAATTCAGATTTCAACGGACTTTATTTTTGATGGTAAAAAAGGACTTTATACAGAAGATGATAAGCCAAACCCAATAAATTATTATGGAGAATCTAAATTAAAATCGGAGTTATTATTACAAAATTCAACCATAGATTTCACTATTTTAAGAACCATTTTAGTTTACGGAAAAGTTGAAAACGCCAACAAAGGTAATATTGTACTTTGGGTTAAAAGCGAATTAGAAAAAGGTAAAAAAATTAATGTAATAAACGATCAATTTAGAATGCCAATATTGGCAAATGATCTTGCAAAAGCATGTTTATTGGTTATTCAAAATTCAAAAATCAGTAATAAACAAATTTATCACATTTCAAGTAATGAATTGTTGAGTATTTATGAAATTGCTATTCAAGTTGCGGAAGTATTTAATTTAGATAAAAGTTTGATTAATCAAATAACTACTGAAGAATTAAACCAAAAAGCACAAAGACCACCAAAAACTGGTTTTGTATTAGATAAAGCAGTTGCCGAATTAGGTTTTGAATCGGTTAGTTTTAAAGAACGATTGCTATATTTTAAGGAGATGTTGGCTATATAAATAAGATATGTAACTATGCAAATTTGGAATTTTGTGAAATGGGTATAAATGACTTGTATTGAAAAAACTTTATCAACGTTGGTATAACAACAATTGCTTTTTAAATGCTCTAACTTTGGTTTTTGCTTTAATTCTATAAAGTTACAAAACTTTGAGTTAAGCACAAAGTAGTAACAATTGTTTGTTATACTTAGTTGCCAAACATATTTTATTTTTTTACAATCTTTTTCACTCCAAAATTTCCGTTAACATCTACCACTTTTACAAAATATAAACCTCGCGTCAGATTGGAAATATCAACTTTATTTTCCTTTGTTTCTTTTATTTTTTGCCCTAATTTACTATAAATTTCTAGTTTGACTATTTCCGTTTTTGATTTTATATTTAATATATTTACCATTGGTATAGGATAAACTGAAAAACTAAAAATTTCATTTTCATTAATTGATAATGTACAATTATTTACAAAGTTAATTTCATGATTTACCTCATCTAAAATAAAGTTTGCTAATTCGGAATTAATATTATCTAAACATACAGTTTCAAGATTTGGCAAATTTTCAAAATCGCTTTTAAAATTTAAAAAGAAATTTTCATTATTACCATTTTTCAAATTTATATATGTTAAATTAACATTATTTGAACATTTTAATTCTCTAAATATATTTTGATTGTTTAAATCTAAAGTTAACAATTGATTGTTATTACATGACAATCCTACTAAATTAACATTATTATTTAAATCTAAAAATGTAATATTGTTATACGAGCAAGTTAGGAATACTAAACTCAAATTATTGCTTAAGTTTAGGTTTTCAAAATTATTTCCTGAACAAGCTAATGATAATAAATTACTATTATTCTCTAAATTTATGTTATTCAGATTGTTGAAATATATGTCAAGATATTCTAAATTTACATTATTATTTAAATTTATAGTTGTTAATTCATTATTACTACAATTAAAACGGGTAAGATTGGTATTTGTTGAAAGATCAATAAATTCTAGACCCATATTAGATCCAATACTAAGCCACTCTAAATTAGTCAAATTATCTAAATTAATATCACTTAGTGTTATTTCATCTTTACTTTCAATTTGATTAATTATGACTTTTTGTAGGTTTATATTATTGCTTATATCAATATTTGCTTCATAATTACCAATATTAGAATATAAAGAAATAGTTAATTCTTCAAGATTATTTAAATTCGTAAGCGCAATTGGATTAGCATCCATAATAATATTATCAAATCCTAATAAAGGAACATTAATAAATTGCTCAATACCTGTTAAATCATGAATAAAATAAGACAAATCTATAGTGTGGCAATTTTGGTAGCAATCATAAATATCAGGATTATCTGCACCAAACAAATCATCACACTCAAGAATGCAATCAGTATCTAAAGGGTTTTTGTAATATGTTAAACCTCCAGAATAATTAATGGCTTCATTAATTTGAATTTCACCATCACCGTTAGTATCAATTATTGGATTATGATTTATTAAAAAATCTTTTAGAATTGGGTCTGGAATATTAACAATCTGTGCTTGTACAATACCAAAATTAATTATTGAAAGAAGTAGTAATATTTTTTTCATATTTTTGTTTTTTTCGTTGTTATATTATGATTGCCAACACAAATATATAAGCAGTTTCTAAAAGACATTGTCTTAATATATTTTGTTGTAAAGTTAGGAAAAATTCAGTTAACTTTTAAGTAACTTGGTAACTATTCACCCAAAAATTTAGATATTTAAAATTCATGTGCTGTTGATTTTAAAAAATCATTGAGATACTAACAATTATTTCTGCTTATTAATAGTATTTTTTGAGGTTTTCAAAAAAGGTTGT
>CAYQTF010000075.1:3457-12762 GCA_964420345.1 uncultured Flavobacteriaceae bacterium | reverse complement strand
AAAACCAAAGGCGAATTTATAAATTTAGGCGCAGGAATGTTAGGTGAAGAAACCATCACTAATGCATTTGTGAAGTTGCCATTAAAAACTATAAATCGTCATGGTTTAATTGCTGGCGCAACAGGAACTGGTAAGACTAAAACATTGCAAGTTTTTGCTGAAAATTTATCTGAAGTTGGCGTACCAGTTTTGTTAATGGATGTAAAAGGTGATTTAAGTGGTTTAGCACAAGCAAGTCCTGGTCATAAAAAAATTGACGAACGTCATGAAAAAATCGGATTTGGATTTGAGGCAAAAGCATTTCCGATAGAAATATTAACCATATCGGAACAAGATGGCACACGAATGCGTGCAACGGTTTCGGAATTTGGACCAACGTTATTATCACGTATTTTAAATCTGTCGGATACGCAAAGTGGTATTGTTTCGGTTTTATTTAAATATTGCGATGATAATAAGTTGCCTTTATTAGATTTAAAAGACTTTAAAAAGATTTTACAGTTTTCTACCAACGAAGGTCGTGATGAAATGGAAGCAGAATATGGTAGAATTTCAACTTCTTCCACAGGATCAATTCTTAGAAAAATTGTAGAGATTGAGCAACAAGGTGGCGATTTGTTTTTTGGCGAACGTTCTTTTGAAGTGCGTGATTTGCAAAGAGTAGATAATAATGGTAAAGGAATTATTTCGGTTTTAAGATTGACTGATATTCAAGATAAACCAAAATTATTTTCGACTTTTATGTTACAATTATTAGCCGAAATTTATGAAACATTTCCTGAACAAGGAGATTCTGGCAGACCAGAATTAGTTATTTTTATAGACGAAGCACATTTGATTTTCAAAGAAGCTTCTAAAGCTTTATTAGAACAAATAGAATCGATTGTAAAATTAATACGATCTAAAGGTGTTGGAATTTATTTCTGTACACAAAATCCTAAAGATATACCAAGCGATGTTTTATCGCAATTAGGTATGAAAATACAACATGCGTTACGAGCGTTTACTGCAAATGATAGAAAAGCAATAAAATTAGCGGCACAAAATTATCCAGATTCCGAATTTTATGATACTGCCACTGTTTTAACACAATTAGGTATTGGCGAAGCTTTAGTTTCTTGTTTGAATGAAAAAGGAATTCCGACACCATTGGTAAGAACTATGTTGCGTGCGCCAATGAGTAGAATGGATGTTTTGTCTGATAAAGAAATTAAAGACGTGATTAATGCGTCTTTCATTTACGATAGATATAACGAAGAAATTGACCGAGAATCTGCTTACGAAATCTTAAATAAAAAGATTGTAAAAGTTAACGAACAAGAAGAAAAAGCAGCAGAGAAAAAAGAAAGAGCAAAAAAGCAAAAAACGACAACAAGTAGAAAAAGTACTAGAATGAACCCTATTTTAAAAGTATTAACGAGTGCAACTTTTATTAGAGGTGTTTTTCAGGTTTTGCGTAGGTTTAAATAATTAATTCCTGCGAAGGCAGGAATCTTATTAAATTTATACAATAAAAAAAACCTGTCAATTTTGACAGGTTTATGATGTTTAGTCAGGGTTTCACTTAAAGTGAAACCCTGACTTTTTAATCGTTTTTCGGGTTTAATTCCCCGACGCTCTGTGCGTCGAAATAAAAAAGGAAATTCTTATTTGATACCTCGACGGCTCTGCCTTGGGGTTATTCATTTGAAGTTTTACTTCATCAACTCCATACTACGTTTAATAAAATTAGTTAACTCTTCGCCTTTTAGTAAGTTTTGCGATAATTTTGCTAAATCCAACGCTTGGTTTACATAATCACTTTTCTTTGCTTTTGCTTTTAAAATTCTATTCATCCAATCGTTATTGGTATTTACGACTAGGTTGTACATTTCTGGAAATCCGCCCATTCCCATCATGCCGCCACCGCCAGATTGTTGCATTTCTTTCATTCTACGCATAAATTCTGGTTGCGTAATAGTAAACGGATTTGCATTAGAGTCCATCGCTTCTAATTGTACCGTATATTTTTCTTTTGATACAATTTCTTCAATGATTTCTTTTAATTTTATTTGCTCGTCATCCGACAGTTTTGAAGTTGTATTTTCTTCTTTATTGATTAATTTTTCTATAGAATCGCCATCAACTCTAACAAACTTTACAGGTTGTTTTTTGTCAGATAATTCAGAATTTTCACCTTCAATTTTTTGAATTAAATGCGATATAATAGGCGAATCTAATAACAATACTTCGTAACCTTTTTCTTTTGCCGCTTGTATGTAACTGTGTTGTTCTTTTTCGTCGGAAGTATATAAAACAACAATATTTTTATCTTTATCGGTTTGTGCTGGTTTAATTTTTTCGATTAATTCTTCAAAAGTAAAATAGTCATTATCTACCGTTGGAAATAATGCAAATTTCTGTGCTGCTTTGTAGAATTTATCTTCGGATAACATTCCGTATTCAATCACAATTTTAATGTCATTCCATTTTTTCTCAAAAGTTTCTCTGTCTTTTTTGAAAATAGATTTCATTTTATCACCAACTTTTTTGGTGATATAATTTGCAATCTTTTTTACTTCGCCATCTGCTTGTAAATAACTACGTGAAACGTTTAACGGAATATCTGGCGAATCAATAACACCACGTAACATTTGTAAGAAATCAGGCACAATACCTTCTACATTGTCGGTTACAAACACTTGATTTTGATACAGTTGGATCCTATCTTTCTTAACATCAATATTCGCTTGCATTTTTGGGAAATATAAAATACCAGTTAAATTAAACGGATAATCTACATTTAGATGAATGTTAAATAATGGTTCTTCAAATTGCATTGGGTACAATTCTCTGTAAAACGATTTATAATCTTCCTCTTTTAATTGCGCAGGTTTTTTAATCCATGCAGGGTTTGGGTTATTAATAATATCATCTACCGTAATCATTTTTTGATCTTCGGTAGTTTCTTTGCCATCTTTATCTTTTGTAGTTTTTGGAGTGTGATTTGGATCCGCAATTTCTTTTGTGCCAAATTTAATCGAAATAGGCATAAACTTGTTATACTTATTTAATAATTCTCTGATTCTAGTTTCTTCTAAAAACTCTGTAGAATCATCGGCAATGTGCATAATAATTTCAGTTCCTCTGTCTTTTTTGTCAGACTTTACCATCGAAAATTCAGGAGAACCATCACAAGTCCAATGTACAGCAGTTTCATCTTTATACGATTTTGTAATGATTTCAACTTCTTTCGCTACCATAAAAGAAGAATAAAAACCAAGACCGAAATGACCAATAATTCCTGCGTCATCTGCACCTTTACCTTTTTTCTTATCTTTATCGTCTTCTTTTGGTTGGTATTTTTCTAGAAATTCTTCAGCACCAGAAAAAGCAACTTCATTAATGTATTTTTTAACTTCTTCTTCGGTCATACCAATTCCGTTATCTATAATAGAAATGGTTTTAGCATCTTTATCAATCTTAACTTCTAATTGTAAATTATCTACTTTACCTTTATATTCGCCAATACTTGCTAAGTGTTTTAATTTAAGTGATGCATCTGTTGCATTCGAAATTAATTCTCTTAAAAAGATTTCATGATCTGAATACAAGAATTTTTTAATTAACGGAAATATATTTTCTACCGATACGTTTATTTTACCTTTTGACATGTGTGATTTTTTATTTTCTCGCAAAGTCGCAAAGTCGCGAAGTTTTGAGTTTATTAATATTTATTGTTATTTTCGCTTAGGCGAGAATCTTTTATTTTATTCTGTATGCTCTAATTCAAAAAAAATACCAAGTTACTTAAAAATGACAAGATGTCAGAAACGAATTGTTTTTGAACCACAAAAGGCACAAAAGTATAACTGATTTTTCTTTTGTTTTCTTTTGTGCCTTTTGTGGTAAAATAGAAAAAGATTAAGTTTGCAAGTATGTTAAAAGATAAATTCTCTAAATATAAATACGAAGTTGGTACAGACGAAGCAGGCAGAGGTTGCCTTGCTGGACCAGTTGTGGCAGCAGCAGTTATTTTGCCAAAGAATTTTAAGCATGAATTGTTAAATGATTCTAAACAACTAACACATAAACAACGAGAAATATTAAGACCATATATAGAAAAACATGCTTTAGCGTATGCGGTTGCTTTTATTGATGAAAAAATAATTGATAAAATAAATATTTTACAAGCTTCTATTTTAGCCATGCAAACTTCTATTGGTAAACTTAAAATAAAACCTGACTTTATTATTGTTGATGGTAATAAATTTAAACCTTATAAAGATATTCCGTATGAAACCATTGTAAAAGGTGATACAAAATATAAAAGTATAGCTGCAGCATCTGTTTTGGCAAAAACATATCGTGATGATTTTATGGTTAAAACAGGAGAGAAACATCCAGAATATTTTTGGTCTAATAATAAAGGTTATCCAACAAAACAACATCGAGATGCAATACGCGAATTTGGTATTACTAAATATCATCGCAAAACATTTAGGCTATTGCCAATGCAGTTGAGTTTAGATTTGAAGTAGAAATAAATTATAAATTGTTTTCATATGTTTAAACTTTATTTTTTAGCGGAAACATATGTGTTCGCTATTAATAATTTTGTTGTGTGATGAAAATTTAACATGCTCGGTTCATATTATATAAAATCTTCTAAACTAATATTTACCGCTACTACATCTCGCTTGTATTCATTTTTAAAAAGAGGATGATTGGTAATAAATGTGGTAAAAACTTGTTTTTTTGTTTTGGTATGTTCAATAAAACGTTGTTTTCTTTCTGTCAATTCTTTAGCGTATTTTTTGTCAATTTTAAAAGAAGCAGCATAATATTTAATTTCACAAAGGTTTATTACAGCATCATTTCTATCGATTATTAAATCTATCTGAAATCCTTTTTCATACTTATTTCCTTCTATTCTTAAGCTTGATATTTTAGTAAAAACCGCAGCAATACCTAATGCTTTTTTTATGGAATTTATATGATTAAAACACAATAATTCAAAACTGTAACCAGACCAGACTTTATAGGTTTGACTTGCTGCTAATTGTGACCACATTCCGTTAGTATAATTTGTATTTGGTTTTATAAATTTATGATAAAAAATTGAATATTCATCATTTAACTTATAAATAACACCTCTTTTTTTACGGTTAAAAGGTATGAATTCTTTAATAAAACCAGATTGAAGTAAATCATCTATTGTACGATTGTATGGTCCGCCAGTTTTTATTTTTGTGTTTTTAATAATTTCATTTCGTGTTAAACCCGATTTGGTATTTGCTAAAACTTTCACAATAGTTTCATGATTTTCCGCATTTTTAAATAAAGCTTTATATAAATTTTGATATTCATTTTTTAATTTTCCATCATTAAAAAAGCATAGTCGTTCGATTGCAATCGTGCTACTTTCGCCTCTTTTAAGTTGTTCTAAATAATAAGGAATGCCGCCTAAAATCATATAATACTTCACTAATTCATGTAATGTAAGTTTGAAGTTAAGATGCTTAAAAAACGCACTAGTTTCTGTTAAATTAAATGGTTTTAGGTTTATTATTTCTGTAATTCTATTGTGTAAACCGCCTTTGTCGTTTATTATTTTTTTGGTAATCCATGAAGTCGATGAACCACAAACAACCAAAATAAAATGTTTTTCTTTTGATAAATAATCATTCCATAAATGTGCTAAAAATTGTAAAAATTTAGATTTAGGTGTAACAACCCAAGGTAATTCATCTATAAATATTACTTTTTTAGTTTTTTTATCTAAACTTGCTAAATATTTTTTTAGTTCTAAAAATGCGTCTTGCCAATTTGTGAATTTATGTTCCTCCACATTTGTAACTTCCGATAGTTTTGAAGCGAAATTCTTTAATTGTGATTTTAAATCCGCATGTTGGATTCCTGTAAGTCTAAAGCAAATATCATTAGAAAAAAAAGTATCTATTAAATAGGTTTTCCCTACACGTCTTCTACCAGTTACTGCTAAAAAAGAAGATTTATTTAGTTTTACTAACTCTTTGAGTTTTTCTTGTTGGCTTTCTCTTCCTATCATACTACTTGTTTAATAAGGTTTTAATCTTAAAATAAATATTAATTTTTCTTTGCTATTTACTTCTTTAGTAAGTTTTGTTAAACAAACATAATACTTATAAGTGTATTTATCTCTATATTTTCACTATAAAAATACAGGAATACAACATATTATAAACATAATAGTATTTATAGGTTATAAAAATACAGATAAATACATTTATAAAAAAGACAATAATTATGCTTTAATCGTATTTTTGTTTCGAAACCAAAGTTATGATTAGAGCAAAAGATTATACTATACATTTTGAAAAAAATAAATATGAATCATTAGATAAATATTTTCTAGAAGTAAATTATTCTTCCGTATTTATATTGGTAGATGAGCATACAAAAAGTAAATGTTTGCCTATTTTTTTAACTAAAATACCTAAAGAATTAGATTATCATATTATAAGTATTACTTCAGGAGAGAACCATAAAAATATTGAAACTTGTATTTATTTATGGCAAGAATTAACTAATTTAAAAGCAGATCGCCAAAGTATATTAATAAATTTAGGTGGCGGAATGCTTACCGATTTAGGTGGCTTTGTAGCTTCTACATTTAAAAGAGGTTTGCGTTTTATTAATGTCTCAACAACATTATTAGGTATGGTTGACGCTTCGGTTGGCGGAAAAACTGGTATTGACTTTAATAATCTTAAAAACCAAGTTGGTCTTTTTTCAAACCCTGAAATGGTAATTATTGATACTAATTATATAAAAACATTACCTAAAAGAGAATTGCATTCGGGTATGGCAGAAATCATAAAGTATGCTTTAACTTATGATGTGAAACTTTGGGAATCGCTAAAAAACAATTTAGAACTTTCTACAAAAAATTTAGAAAATTGGATTTACAGTTCCATTAAAATAAAAAACGAAATAGTTATAAAAGATCCAAAAGAACAAAATTTACGTAAAATTTTAAATTATGGTCATACAATTGGTCATGCAATTGAATCTTATTTCTTAGCATCTAAAACTAAAAAATCATTAATTCATGGTGAGGCAATTGCTATTGGGTTAATTTGTGAAACCTATATTTCTAGTAAACAATTAAATTTCCCTGAAAAGGAATTAATGGTTCTAAAAAAAGTGATAGATACTATTTTTACTAGAGAAAATATTTTAGAGTCAGATTACAAATATTTTATGGAATTGATGAAACATGATAAAAAAAATATTAACGGTAATATCCTTTTTACACTAATTAAAAATATTTCTGAACATGAAATTAACTGTAAAGTTGAAAATGAATTGATAATAGAAGCATTAAATTTCTATAATTTATAATATGAAAATTAGTTATATTTTATCGGAATTACCTGATATAGCAATTAAAATCATTAAAAATTCAAAACATAAAACATTGTTGTTTCATGGTGAAATGGGTAGCGGTAAAACAACACTTATTAAAGAAATTATTAAACAAATGGGCTATAATGGTAATGTAAATTCGCCAACTTTTTCTATAGTAAATGAATATTTGCTAAATGAGAAAGATGTAATATATCATTTTGATTTTTATAGAATTGAAGACGAAGAAGAAGCATTAGCAATTGGTATAGAAGATTATTTTAATAAAAATTCATGGTGTTTTATTGAATGGCCAAAAAACGTAGAAAATTTATTACCTTTAGACGCTGTTGAAATTGATATAAAAATTATAGATGAACAAACTAGAGAATTAAAAATGCACTAGACAATAATCTGTTTTAGGCAATAAATGCCAAGCAGACCTAAAGCATAAAAACTAAGTGCAAAAACCTAAAACTAAACAAAATGAGCGAACATTTTAGTCCTTTTAGTAAAGAAGAATTAATGCCAAAGCCAGAAATGCTTGAAATTAAAAAGCAAAAAGGCGAACTATTTATCGGCATACCAAAAGAAACTAGTTTGGAAGAAAAACGTGTGTGTTTAACTCCAGATGCAGTTGGAGCACTAACTACGCACGGCCATAGAGTTGTGGTAGAAAGTGAAGCGGGCAAATTATCTAATTTTGAAGATGTAGCATATTCTAATGCAGGTGCAAAAATTTCGTATAGTACCGAAGATGTTTTTGCTTGTAATATTGTTTTAAAAATAGCACCGCCATCATTAAAAGAAATTGAAATGATGAATCCTCAAAGTGTTTTAATTTCTGCATTACAAATTAAAACGCAGCAAAAAGAATATTTTGAAGCATTGGCCAATAAAAGAGTTACTGCTTTGGCATTCGATTTCATAAAAGACGAACATGGTTTGTACCCTATTGTAAAGTCATTGAGTGAAATTGCGGGTATTGCTTCCATTTTAGTAGCGTCCGAATTAATGAGTAATCGAAATAATGGTAACGGTTTAATTTTGGGTAATATAACTGGAGTTCCGCCAAGCGAAGTGGTTATTTTTGGCGCAGGAACCGTAGGTGAATTTGCCGCTAGATCTGCTTTAGGACTTGGTGCTTCTGTTAAAGTTTTTGATAATTCTTTAACTAAATTACGTGATTTACAACATAAGTTGGGACAACAAATTTACACTTCTACCATTCAACCTAAATACGTCCAAAAGGCATTAATGCGTTGTGATGTTGCTATTGGTGCGATTAGAGGTAAGAGTAGATCGCCTGTCGTTGTCACGGAAGAAATGGTGCAACAAATGAAATCGGGTGCGATTATAGTAGATGTTAGTATTGATCGAGGCGGTTGTTTTGAAACATCAGAAGTAACCACACATAGTAAACCGACTTTTGTAAAACATGAAGTTATTCATTATTGTGTGCCAAATATTCCGTCGCAATATGCAAGAACGGCAACTTTGTCTATAAGTAATATTTTAACGCCATATCTTTTAAATATAGGTGAAGAAGGCGGTATTGAAAATGCTATAAGATTTGATAAAAGTTTGCAAAAAGGAATGTATTTTTACCACGGAATTTTAACCAATAAATTAATAGCAGATTGGTTCAGTTTGCCATTTAGAGATATTAATTTATTATTATTTTAAAGAAGGTGAAAAATTAGAATAAAAATAAAAAGGTACTATGTCGATTTTAGAGGGTAATTAAAATAAAATCATCTCGCAAAGACGCAGAGACGCAAAGTGTTTAAAGTCTTGTTAAGGCGCCAAATTTTTGTAGAGCAAACATAATAGAGGCTTAGTTCATTAGACAGACTTAACTTTGTGGCTTTGCGAGAAAATAAATTATCCACTATAAACAACATAGAACCAATAAAAATAACAAAACAAAATCTGTG
>CAYQTF010000075.1:0-3357 GCA_964420345.1 uncultured Flavobacteriaceae bacterium | reverse complement strand
GTGTAATCTGTGGGTTCTGTGTGATTAAAACAAGTAAAACAAAACAAAATCTGTGTAATCTGTGGGTTCTGTGTGATTAAAACAAGTAAAACAAAACAAAATCTGTGTAATCTATGGGTTCTGTGTGATTAAAACAAATAAAACAAATGAAAATAGATAAAGATTTATTAAAACGATTTAAACTTTTTGGTTCAGGAATGTTTATAGGTATTGTATTTTTGATTTTTTTCTTTAACGGAAAAAAAACTTCTTGTAATTGGTTACCAAATGCTAAAGCTTTAGAATATATAAGAAGTAAAAATATAAAATATTCACCAGAATTAAATGCGCAATTACAAAATAAATTGGTAGATAGTTTAGATATAATAACTATTTTATTAGAAGGTAATATTGATTTTTCTAAAAGTAAACAACGCCAAAAACCCTGTCAAAAATATTGGATTGATGGCGTTGCTAAATCTAAAAAAGTAACCCTGCACGTTAAAATTTGCGACAGCGTTGCTTTGTTGAGTAAATTAGATTTCAGAAAATAATTTTGTTATACCGTTTGTGTCAGACGGTCTTGGCGCATTTGCATTTACAATATTACCTTTTGGATCTATTAGTATAAAACGTGGTATGCCATTAATGTTATAACCTTTTACAAAAGTTTTATCTTTACCAGCAAATAACTGTATGCCACCCATCTTTTTATCTTTAATCATTTTTTTCCACTTTCCTTTAGCCTTTTCGTTGTCTATAGAAATACTAACAAAAGCAATATTTTTATCATGGTATTTTTCTTCTACCTTTTGTAAATAAGGTATTTCTTTTAAACACGGTGGACACCAAGTTGCCCAAACATCTACATACACATATTTGCCTTTTAAATCATCTAATGAAGTTATAGACCCATCATAATTTTCATAATTTGTAAATTTTGGAGAGGTAATAATTGCAGTTTTTTTAGGTGTATTGTCTTGTTGCTCTGTTTTAATTTCCGTTTTTGGTGCTGCTTCTGTTTTTTCTTTTTTACAAGAAGTTAAAAAAGTAATTAGTAAAAGTGTAATAAATAGTTGTTTCATAAGTTGTAATATTTTGAAATTGTTTTGAAGTTTATCTAACGGTTATTGTCTTAAACGATAAATTTCCATTATAAATGATTATGATTTGTTCATATAATAAAAGTAGTCATTAATTAAGTAATAACTTACATTTTGAGTCTTAATTTTTATAAGTTGCAATCTCGTTTAGATAGATATTGCTTTGTTTTATTAAAATTTCTATCAATTCAATTTTTTTATTTTTGTTATAAAGCGAATATATATTTTGTGAATTGCAATAAATAATGAAATCATTAATTAAAAGTTTTGAAATTTTTAATTCATTTATAAAAAATTTATCGCCTAATTCTTCACGGATTTTATCTGGTATTTTAATTAGTGAATCTTGATGTGTTTTTTTTGCTTTTGATTTTTGTCGAATATTTTTGGTTAAAAACTTTAGTACTTTAATAAAATCGATTGAATTTACAGTTTCCGAAGTTACTAATGGGTCAGGCGGTTTGTAATCACTACTTTCATTTAATGTACCAGGACTTTCTAAATTAATGTCTGACATATCAATTCTGAAAGAATTATTTTTCTTAAAATTAATTGGTATATTTTCGATGTCACTTAAAAGTCTGCCAGTTAATTTGTGACTACTAATGTTTACTACGTTTAATTGGTTTAATACAGAATTCATTTTAATTTTTAGAGTGCCTTCTGTAATTATTATCTTGGTAATAATTTTTCTGACCGTTTTAAATGCCATAGATGTTAATATTAAAACATCATTTAATTTGCAATCAATTTTAAATTCTCCGTGAACATCTGTGGTTGTACCTTTTTTTGTATTATTATTTACAACATGAATATTCGCTGTACTTGTATGAGCAGAATTTGAAATTACACAACCATTAGTTTCTATTCTATTTTGAGCATTTGCCGACGTACTTAAAATAAAAAGAGTAAAGGTAATTTTTTTTATTACTGAAACCATTATACAAATTAACATTAGTGGTTGTTAAAACTGTATTAATAAAACAATAATTTTTTGTTAAAAGGCATAAAAAAAGTCCTGCAAATGCAGGACTTAACTAGAGTAATCAATATATTAAAGGGGATTAATATGATTACTCTTCTTCTTTAGAAGCAATAGGAGCAACTTTTTTAGGTGCTGGTTTTGCTTTTGCTTTTTTCTTTTTTTGTGATTCATCTTCAATTACATCAAACGGAAAATCAAAAATCACATCTCTATGCAATCTTATTTTAGCGTTATATTTACCAGTTCTTTTAATTAAATTACCAGGTAAAGTAATGAATTTTCTGTCAATCTCAAAGCCTGCTTTATCAATAGCTTCAGAAATATTTGCATTACTAATCGAACCAAATAACTTACTACCTTGCCCAACTTTTGCTTTTATCTTTATTTCTAAAGCGCCAATTGCTTTTGCTTTTTTATTAGCATCTTCAACAACTTTTTGTTCTTTGTATGCTCTTTGTTTTAAATTTTCTGCTAATACTTTTTTCGCTGAAGTTGTTGCTATTTTAGCAAAACCTTGAGGAATTAAGAAATTACGACCGTACCCGTTTTTTACAGTTACTAAGTCATCAGAAAAACCTAAGTTTTCTACGTCTTTTATTAATATAAGTTCCATAAAATAAATTATTTTTTTTTGATTATTTAAGCAGATCACCAATAAATGGCATTAATGCCAAATGACGCGCTCTTTTAATTGCTTGTGATACTTTACGTTGATACTTTAATGATGTACCTGTTAAACGTCTTGGTAAAATCTTACCTTGTTCGTTAACTAAATACATTAAGAAATCAGCGTCCTTATAATCAATATATTTAATGTCATTTTTCTTAAAACGACAGTATTTCACTCTTTCTTTAGTGTCAATTTCTAAAGGAGTTAGATATCTAATCTCACTTTTGTTAACGCCTTTAGCTTGTTGCTCTATGGTTGTTTTTTCTGCCATGTTCTTATTTTTTTACGTTTTTAGCAGCTTTAGCGCTTGCTTTTGCAGTTGCTTTTTCTTTTACTCTAACTTTTCTTTTTTCCGCCCATGCAACAGCATGTTTGTCTAATCTTACAGTTAAATAACGCATAACGCTATCATCTCTTCTAAATTCTAATTCAAAAGCAGTAATTTCTTCACCTGCAATATTGAATTCGAATAAATGATAAAAACCTGTTTTTTTCTTTTGGATGTTGTAGGCTAATTTCTTAAGACCCCAATCCTCTTTGTAAGTTATCTTTCCACCTTTAGATGTAAGATAATCTTCGAACTTTTTTACTGTTTCCTTCACCTGAGTATCAGATAAAAC
>CAYQTF010000074.1:11150-12850 GCA_964420345.1 uncultured Flavobacteriaceae bacterium | reverse complement strand
GTATTGTTAAGACTTAATTCTATTAGTTTAATCATATAATCGGTTTTCTTAAATTTTTCTTTGTATCTAAACCAATTCAAATAGTTTTGCAAATATTTTGTAGAGACACCATATAAATCTCTATTTATCCATTTCTTTAGTCTACTATGTAATGAATTGATATTTTGTATATGAAACTTTCCTTTTGTAAATTGCTTTGCCTTAGAAATATGATGCTCCAATTTATTGTCAATTGCAAATCCCTTATAACTATAATGACCATCTGTACATAAAACGGTTTGCTGGTTAATTTTAGTTCCTATTGCTTTTGTAATATCATCTTTAGTTATTCTACCAAAACAGGCAAGTTTTAAAGAAATTTCTCCTTTTCTATCTGCTGAAACTATTACAGAAACTTGCTCATTACTTATTCCTCTTGTTTTAATTTGCTTTCCTCGTTTCCTTGATTTACTTCTTATTTTTCCCATACCTTTCTCGGAGTGCAAAAAAAAAGTTTCATCACTTTCTGTTATACCTAAAAATTTTTCTGATTCAGACTGCTCTAATGCACTTGTTATCTTATGCCTCCAGTCAAATGCTGTTTTTTTATTGATGCTAAGTTTTAATTTTATTTTATCCAAACTTAATCCTTGTTGCATCAATTTAAGATAATCTGCAAGTTTCTCTTTTTTATGAATTTGAGCCATCCAAGTTCCTGTAAATGGTGTAAAGGTACGTTTGCATCCTTTACACTTATAACGTTGAACTCCTTTATCAATACCCATTTTCACATACTTAACATGTTCGCAATGTGGACAAACACCTTGTTTCTCATCAAATTTTTTCTTTCTAATATCTATTAATTGAAAATCAGAATTTGACTTAATTGTTGTTAAGGTTACTAGTAAACTATCTTGATTCTTGGTAGATAGATTAGTAAAGTAGGTTTTAATTGCTGTTGTGTCCATAAATGTGTGAATTATTTAAGCAATATACAAAATATAAACGTCATAATAAACTAAAGCCAAATAAAACGATTCATAATTTTTTATTATTACATAGAACAAGTGTATGCGAAGTGAATGTAACTCCTATATTTCGTGTATATAATTATGTGAATTTAGATAAAACAATTGACAAAATTATAAATAACAAAAAAAACTTCAAATTTTTATTTCAAAAAAAAATCAATTGTTCAAAACTTGTTTATTATTTTAACTAAAAAAGAAATAAACAAGAGTAAATACCTTTAAATTTGTCTTTTAATATTCTAAAAATGAAAAAAGAGAAGAATCAAGAGATTGTAAAAAAGGTTTTTACAAAATTTTTAGAAGAAAATGGACATCGTAAAACTCCTGAACGTTTTGCTATTCTACAAGAAATATACGATCACGAAGAACATTTTGATATAGAATCGCTTTATATTTACATGAAAAATCAAAATTATCGTGTAAGTAGGGCAACTTTATATAATACGATAGAATTACTTTTAGAGTGTGCTTTGGTTAGAAAACATCAGTTTGGGAAAAACCAATCACATTACGAAAAATCTTATTTCGACAAACAACACGATCATATTATTTTAACCGATACAGGCGAAGTATATGAGTTTTGTGATCCTAGAATTCAGACTATAAAAAAAACAATTGAAGAAGTATTTGATATTACAATTACAAATCATTCGCTTTATTTTTATGGCACTAAGAATGAGAAAAAGTAGT
>CAYQTF010000074.1:0-11050 GCA_964420345.1 uncultured Flavobacteriaceae bacterium | reverse complement strand
TAAACAAATAAACGATTAAACAATTTAAAAAAAATGGTAGATTTATTACTTGGTTTACAATGGGGCGACGAAGGAAAAGGGAAAATTGTAGATGTTTTAACTAAAAATTATGATATTATTGCAAGATTTCAAGGTGGTCCAAATGCAGGTCACACTTTAATTTTTGATGGTAATAAACATGTTTTGCATACAATTCCTTCTGGTATTTTTCATAAAGATACTGTAAATGTTGTAGGTAATGGCGTTGTTATTGATCCGGTAATTTTTAAAAAGGAATTAGATAATCTTTCAACGTATAACATTAATTTCAAAACCAATTTACTTATTTCTCGTAAAGCGCATGTGATTTTACCAACACATAGATTGTTAGATGCAGCATCAGAAACTGCAAAAGGAAAAGCAAAAATAGGTTCTACCTTAAAAGGAATCGGGCCAACATACATGGACAAAACTGGTCGAAATGGTTTTAGAATAGGCGATTTTGAATTAAAAGATTGGAAAAAAAGATACAATGCTTTAACTCAAAAACATCTTAAAATGTTATCACATTATGAGATTAAAATGGACTTTAATTTACAAGAACTAGAGGAAGAATTTTTTATAGGTGTAAAACGTTTAAAAGAATTAACTTTTATTGATAGCGAAGAATATTTAAATCAAGCAATGAAAAATGGTAAATCCATTTTAGCCGAAGGCGCACAAGGTTCTTTGTTAGATGTTGATTTTGGTACATACCCGTTTGTTACATCTTCAACAACAACTGCTGCTGGTGCTTGTACAGGTTTAGGTATTGCGCCAAATAAAATTGGTAAAGTAGTTGGTATTTTTAAAGCGTATGTTACACGAGTTGGATCTGGTCCTTTTCCTACGGAATTGTTTGATTCTTACGGAGAAACTATGGCAAAAATAGGACAGGAATTTGGTGCAACAACAGGCAGACCAAGACGTTGCGGTTGGTTAGATTTAGTAGCATTAAAATATACCGTTGAAATTAATGGTGTTACAGAACTTTCTATGATGAAAGGCGATGTTTTATCTGGTTTTGATACTTTAAAAATTGCAACAACCTATAATTATCAAGGTGAAAAAATTGCGCATTTCCCGTATAATATAGAGCCCGAAAATGTAAGTGTAAACTACGAAACTGTTAAAGGTTGGCAAGCAGATGTAACAGGAGCAAGGTCAATTGATGATATTCCTAAAAACTTAAAAGATTACGTTAAAATAATTGAAGATTTTGTTGACGTACCTGTTAAAATTATTTCGGTTGGACCAGATAGAAAACAGACCGTTTTTGTTTAGTATTGTCTTTTCACGCAGAACTCACAGATTTCACAGAATAAGTTTGATATATTGTAAAACTATTGCAAATTAAAAATCTTTTCGTAAATTTTGACAATATTGAATTCGTGTAAATTTGTGTAATTCGTGGCTAATTTTTTCAGAAACTAAAAAAACCTCATACTTTGCTAATTATGAGGTTTTTTTGCTTTAAATAAAATTTAAAGTCTAATTCTTCTTAGCATCTATTCTGGACTGAGCAATATTTAATGCTGCTCTATGTGTGGTAATATTATCTTTTTCCGCTAGAGCGAAAATATCTAAAGTAGTATTATAAATATTTTCAGTTTTACGCTTAATTTCTTCTTTTCCGTAACCAACCAATTCCGCATAAACATTAATAATTCCACCTGCATTTATTAAAAAATCAGGTGCATATGCAATACCTTTATCTTTTAATAATCTACCATGCTTAATTTCGTCATGCAATTGGTTATTTGCAGCACCAGCAATTATTTTCGCTTTTAAATTATGAATTGTATTGTCATTTATTGTTGCTCCTAATGCGCAAGGTGCATAAATATCAACATCTAAACCATAAATATCTAAATCATGATGAATAGTTGCGCCATATTTATTGCTAACTTTTTCTAATTGTTCTTTATTTATATCGCTAATAATAACTTGTGCTCCTTCTTTAGTAATTAAATCAACAATAGTTTCGCCAACATGGCCAATACCTTGTACTAAGATTTTTTTACCATCTAAGTTATCGGTTCCAAATTTATATTTCGCCGCAGCTTTCATACCCATATAAACACCGTATGCAGTAATTGGAGATGGATTTCCTGCGCCACCTTTTTCTTCCGAAATACCTGTAACGTGTGGCGTAACTTCTCTTACAATATCCATATCACGAGTTTCCATTCCAACATCTTCTGCGGTAATATATTTGCCATTTAAAGAATGTACAAATTCACCAAACCTTCGCATTAAAGCATCTGTTTTTTGTGTTTTTGCATCGCCAATAATTACGGCTTTTCCACCACCTAAATTTAAACCTGTAATTGCGGATTTAAAAGTCATGCCTCTAGATAAACGTAGTACATCGTTTAATGCATCAGCTTCATTGTCATACTGCCACATTCTAGTGCCACCAAGTGCTGGTCCTAATGTGGTATTATGAATGCCAATAATTGCTTTTAAACCAGTTTCGCTATCATTACAAAAAACTATTTGCTCATGATTGTCGAATGATAAATTACCAAAAACGGGACTAATACACTTTATATCGCTAGCATCTATTATTTCTGAAGTCATAAATTTATGTGTTTTAAGAAAGTGCAAAGATAGCCAAATAATCTATTAATATGCTTTCATAAAAATCTTGTATTCTTAAATTTTCCTTAATTTTTGTAATTAAAAATTAAAATATTATCAAAAGTATAATTAAGTAGATACAATTCAATATATTGGGTCTATATTAATTTTAGTAGGTTAAATGATTAACGGAATTATATTTTTATATTGATGAAATGAAAAATTCCAAAAAATAAAATTCCAAATCCCAAATAAATTCCAATATTTAAAATATCAAAACGCAAGAAAAAAGTCTTACATTATTACTAAAACTAGTAATAATAAACAAATTTAATGTTTGACTTTTCAACTTTTGGTATTTGTTTTTTATTTGAAATTTGGAATTTGATTTTTGGAATTTAAAAATAATAACTACTATATTTGACATCTGTTTCCAAAAAACATGAAAGCCCTAAAACACTTAAATAAATATTTTATTAAATATAAATACCGATTGTTGTTTGGTGTTTTTATTACAGTTATTTCTAAAATATTAGCAGTACAAATACCTTCGTTTATAAAAACTTCTTTAAATGTAGTGGAAGATTATAATAAAGGTATAATTACCGATATTGCTATTGTAAAATCTACGTTATTAATAAACATACTTTTAATAATTGGTGCTGCTTTATTATCTGGTTTTTTCACTTTTTTAATGCGACAAACATTAATAGTAATGTCTCGTTTGATAGAATTTGATTTAAAAAATGAAATATTTAAACAATACGAAAATCTTTCACTTAAATTCTACAAAAAAAACAGAACAGGCGATTTAATGAACCGTATTAGTGAAGATGTAGGCAAAGTTAGAATGTATTCAGGACCAGCAATTATGTACACCATAAATATGTTAGTCTTATTTACGGTGGCGCTTATAAAAATGTTTAGTATTGATGCTACGTTGACTTTATATGCTCTAGCACCATTGCCAATTTTATCGGTTTCTATTTATTTATTGAGTAAAGTTATTCAGAAACGAAGTAAAATTGTACAAGAATATTTATCTAAATTAACCACTTTAGCACAAGAAACATTTTCGGGTATTAATGTTATAAAAGCATACAGTTTAGAAAAACAAACCATTCAAAATTTTGATAACCTATCAGAATCTAGCAAAACTAAAAATATCTCATTATTTAAAGCACAAGCATTGTTTTTTCCGTTAATGATGTTATTAATTGGGATAAGTAATATTTTAGTAATTTATATTGGAGGAACAAGATATATTAATGGCGAAATTGCAAATATTGGTATTATTGCGGAGTTTATTATTTATGTAAATATGCTAACTTGGCCAGTTGCAGTTATTGGTTGGGTTACTTCTATGGTACAACAAGCGGAAGTTTCTCAACAAAGAATAAATGAGTTTTTAGATGAAAAACCTTCCATTCAAAATGTAGAAAAAGAACCGACAACAATACATGGAAAAATTACTTTTAAAAATGTTTCTCTTACATACGACGACACAAATATTGAAGCTTTAAAAAATATTAGTTTTGAAATTGAAAAAGGAAAAACCTTAGCCATTTTAGGAAAAACAGGTTCTGGAAAATCTACCATAGCGAGTTTGTTATCTAGACTTTACGATGTTTCAGATGGCACGATATTAATAGATGATAAACCAATTCAGAAAATAAATTTAGAAAGTTTGCGAAGTTCTATTGGTTTTGTACCACAAGATGCATTTTTATTTTCGGATTCTATAAAAAATAACATTAAGTTTGGTGATGAAAATGCTACCGATAAAGATATTATTAATGCTGCAAAAAACGCTGGTATTCATGAAAATATCGAAGGTTTTAAAAACAAATACAATACCAAAGTTGGTGAAAGAGGCGTAACACTTTCTGGTGGTCAAAAGCAACGTATTTCTATTGCTAGAGCAATTATTAGCAAACCTAAAATTCTGATTTTTGACGATTGTCTTTCTGCAGTAGATACAAAAACAGAAGAAATTATTTTGAGCAATTTAAATAAAATAAGTAAAGAGGTAACCACAATAATTATTAGTCATAGAATTTCATCGGTTAAAAATGCAGATATAATTATTGTTTTAGATAAAGGTGCTATTTCACAAAAAGGAACACATAACACGCTTTTAAAACAAGATGGTTATTATAAAGATATTTTTGAACAGCAGTCTTAATTAGTCTTTGGTTTTTAGCCTTTGGTCTTTAGAAGAATAATATTATTTCGGTTATTTTTTAAGTATTACAAAATCAATGGTTACTTTTAAATTAGTATTGTCCGATAAAGACATTAGACCGCTTCGCTATTAGACAAAAGACTAAATTGTAACTATTTGATAATCTTCTATTTAAAAAACAAAGTAAGTTTGGCAGTAATTCTTTAATTGATTTTTTAAAAAGTAAGGTGCCGTTTTACAAATATCTCCTTACTTCTTTGTTTTATTGAGTTTTTAGTGTTTGTCTATAATTTTTATCGGACAACAGTACTTTTAAACATCAAAAAAATAAATTTTATTAGCAAATCTCTATTAATTTGCTTAATTTTGACCGATAACAATTAAATTTCAGTATTATGAGTGATGAAAAAAAGTATGTAGAGCAAGAGGAAATATTCTCTCAAACCATGCGTGCAGGTCGTAGAACCTACTTTTTTGATGTAAGAGAAACAAAAGCAGGTGATTATTATTTAACAATTACCGAAAGTAAAAAATTCACAAATGATGATGGTTCGTTCCATTTTAAAAAGCATAAAATTTATTTATACAAAGAAGATTTTACAGAATTTACAGAGCGTTTAGGTAAAGCTACAGATTATGTTTTAGCAGAAAAAGGAGATGAGGTTATTTCGGAAAGACACCAAAAAGATTTCGTAAAACCAAGTACTAATAATACAGAAGAAAAACCTTCAGATGCAATTGAAGATACAAACCCAGAAAATTTTACAAATGTAGAATTTGAAGATATATAAATCTCAATAAAAAACAACCACAAAAGGCACAAAAGTTCACTTAGACTTTTGTGCCTTTTGTGGTTATAATATTAAACTTCTTAATCAAATTTAATTGCTTTTACAGGACTAATTTTACTTACTAAATACGTTGGCAATATCAACATTAATAAACATAATATTAATGTGCCAAGGTTAAGCAGTAATATTTGATAGAAATTAATGTAAAAAGGCACTTTAGATACATAGTAACTATCAGGATCTAATTTTATAAAACCAAAATAATTCTCAATAAATATCAAACCTAATCCGATAAGGTTACCCCAAAATAATCCTTTAAGAATTAGATAACCAGCATTGTATAAAAATATTTTCTGAATACTTTTATTACTATTACCTAAGGCTTTTAAAATACCAATCATTTGCGTTCTTTCTAAAATCAAAACCAATAAAGCGGTAATCATGTTAATACCTGCAATTAGAATCATAATAATGATAATTATACTTATATTAATATCAAAAAGACCAATCCATTGAAAAAGACCACTAAATTTTTGGTTGATTGGTTCTGCATTTAAATTTGAATCAATACTAGTATGAACTTGTAAACTAATATTTTCTAAATCCTCAAAATCATCTAATAAAATTTCAAAACCACCAACTTGTGCGGTAGTCCATTTATTAATTCTTTGAATATCTCTAATATCGCCAATAATATAATTTTTATCGAAATCTTTAATACCTGTATTAAAAATACCTGCAATAAATAAAGATCTTGCAATTGCTTTTTCGCTTGTTTCTTTAAAAAACCAAAGTACAATTTTGTCACCTAATTTAAATTTTAAGCGTTCCGCAGTTATTTTAGATATTAAAATGTGTTTAGAACGTTTTTCGGTTAGATCTAAAACAGAACCTTCCACTAAATTATCTTGTATAAATGACCAATCAAAATTATTATCGACTCCTTTGTAAATCATTACTTCAAAGTCGGTTTCAGTTCTTATAATACATTCTTTTTCTGCGAAAACCTGTACTTTTTTTATGCCATCAATATTTTTAAATTTTGGATAAAAATCTTGATTTATAGAAATAGGGTTTTTTGTATTTAAAGCATTATTCTGATTAAAATTAGAAATAATAATATGACCATTTAGTCCCGAAATTTTATCTCTAATTTTGTGTTGCAAACCTAAACCTGTGGCAATAGAAATCAACATTATAATCAACCCTAAGGCAATTGCTATGATGGCAATTTTTATTATTGGCGAAGAAATACTACTTTTATGGTTTTTATTAGTAATAATCCGTTTCGCTATAAATAACTCGTAATTCAAATGTCTGATTTAATGTTCAAAAGTACCTCTATTTTTTGGTTTTCCTTTTTAATTTTCTCGCTTTCTTGCGGAAGTAAAAAAGCAAACGACCAAAATAACACCACTAAAATTAAACCTATAATAGTAAACAACAAAATCATTGTTGGCGCAAATCAAACCGATAAATACATATCACTTTTAAAAGACAAGAACTTTGCTGTGGTTGCTAATCAGACTTCGGTAATTACTAATTTAGAAAACTCGATACATTTAGTTGATTTTTTACATAAAAAATATCCTAAAAACATAAAAAAAGTATTTGCACCTGAACATGGTTTTAGAGGTAAAGCAGATGCTGGAGAACTAATTAAAAATGGTATCGACAGAAAAACGAATTTACCGATAATTTCTCTTTACGGAAAAAACAAAAAACCAAGTAAAGAACAATTAAAAGACATAGATGTTGTTGTTTTTGACATTCAAGATGTTGGCGTTCGATTTTACACCTATATATCTAGTTTGCATTATGTTATGGAAGCATGTGCAGAAAACAACATAAAAGTAATTGTTTTAGATAGACCAAATCCTAATGCACATTATATTGATGGGCCAATGCTTGAAAAGGAACATACTTCTTTTATTGGCATGCACCAAGTGCCATTAGTTTACGGAATGACAATTGGGGAATATGCAAAAATGATAAATGGCGAAAAGTGGTTAGCAAATGATGTAAAATGTGATTTGACTATCATTTCTTTAAAAAATTATACACATCAAACGAATTACGATTTACCTATAAAACCATCGCCAAATTTACCAAATGCACAATCGGTTAATTTATACCCAAGTTTGGCATTTTTTGAAGGCACTAACGTAAGTTGCGGTAGAGGAACCGAAATGCAATTTCAAATATTTGGATCGCCATTTTTGCCAAATAATAATTTTGAATTCGAATTTACACCAAAACCAAATTTTGGTGCAAAATTCCCTAAACATGAAAATAAAAAATGTTACGGTTTAGATTTAAGAAATTATAAAAAACTAAAACATTTAAACTTAGAATGGTTAATTAGTGCATATGTATATACTGAAAATAAAGAAGTGTTTTTTGATAAATTTTTCACGAAACTTGCAGGAACTAAAAAATTGCAAAAACAAATTGAGCAACGCTACACTTATAGAGAAATACGTAAAACTTGGTTAAAAGATTTGAATTATTTTAAAAAAGTACGTAATAAGTATTTAATTTATGATTAGCAAACAGTCTATAAAATCTGCGAAGATATGCAGTAATAAACCAATGGCCAAAATTTTCGTTTTTTTGAAAAACAAACCAATTACATATATGCCAATTGCATAATAACTATGTAAAAAATGAAAATTAATACTACATCTATTTATATCAAAAATCGGATTTGCAAATAAATGATCTAAATCTATTAACATGGTACTAATTAAAATTAGCCATATTTTAAACCATTGCTTTTTATTAATTAGCAAAGCAACTAATACGGGTAAACCAAAATGTAAACCATAATGAATAAAAAATCTTGCATCCATTTTGCGAAAATAATGTTTATTAAGAAATCTATGTTAATTTTCGTGGGTAAAAATGATTAATGAAATTATATTTTATGAAATAGAAAATTCCAAAAATCAAGTTCCAAATCCCAAATAAATTCCAACATTTAAATATCAAAATACAAACAAAGCTTTACATTATATCAAAAACTAGTAATAATAAACAAATTTAATGTTTGATTTTTTAAAAATTGTTTTTTCTTTTTTGTTTGAGATTTGGAATTTTATTTTTGTCATTTAAAAGAACAACGATTATATTTGACATAAAACTTAAATTTGTTTATTTGTAAAAATATTTTTAATCCTTAAATATTTTCAATCATTTAATCAATATCTTTGCAAAATGAAAGTAGCAATAATTGGCGCAGGCGCAGCAGGTTTTTTCTCTGCAATTAATGTAAAAGAAAATTACCCTAATGCAGAAGTTATTCTATTTGAAAAGACTTCTAAGATATTGGCAAAAGTCAAAATATCTGGTGGCGGACGATGTAATGTAACCAATGGTTGTACCGATATAGAGTTACTTTCCAAAGCATATCCAAGAGGTCAAAAATTCTTAAAAAGACTCTTTTATACGTTTAATACACAGCATACATTAGATTGGTTTAAAAGTAAAAATGTTACTTTAATAACACAAAAAGATGGTTGTGTTTTTCCTGAAACGCAACAATCTCAAACTATTATTGATTGCTTTTTAGAGGAATCTAAACGGTTAGAGATTCAAATTAAATTGAATAGTTCTGTATTGGGTTTAGAACAAGTTGATGATAAAATAAAATTAATTTTTAAGGAAGAATTTTTAATTTTTGACAAAGTGATTTTAGCTACTGGCGGAACTCCAAAAAGGAAAAATTTAGAATGGCTAGAAAAATTAGGTCACCAGATTATTGATCCTGTACCTTCTTTATTCACTTTTAATATGCCAAATGAAGATGTTATTGCATTAATGGGTGTTGTAGTAGAAAAAACAGTAGTTACTATACAAGGTACTAAATTAAAATCTTCGGGTCCATTATTAATTACACATTGGGGAATGAGTGGTCCTGCTATTTTAAAATTATCTGCATTTGGTGCAAGAATTTTAAGTGAATTAGATTATGATTTCAAAATTCAAGTAAATTGGGTAGATGAAATTAATAATGAATTTGTTAAAAAGGAACTTTTAGAAATAGTAAAATCAAACCCCAATAAGCAATTACAAAAAATAAAACCTTATAGTTTGCCAAATAGATTATGGGTCTATTTTTTGAATAAAATAAACTTCCCTTTAGATAAAAAATGGTCTGAATTAGGTAATAAAGGCGTAAACAAATTAGTAAATATATTAACCAATGATGTTTACGCTATTAGAGGAAAAACTACTTTTAAAGAAGAGTTTGTTACTTGTGGTGGTATTAGTTTAAAATCAATACAATCAAAAACTTTAGAAAGTAAATCTGTAAAAAATTTATATTTCGCAGGAGAACTGCTTGATATTGACGGAATTACGGGCGGTTATAATTTTCAAGCAGCATGGACAACCGCTGTGGTTTCTGCACAATTAAAATAGCAAAAACTACTTCTCATAATTTTACGCATTTAAAAAAAAGACTAACGCATTTAAATTTTTTTGCAATTTAATTTAGAGTTAATTATATGTTAGCCGAACAATAACGTACGTATATTATTTAATTGTTTAACTCTAAAATTTATATCATGAAAAAATTAATTTCGATTACCCTATTACTATTTTTATTTACTTCTTGTGTTTCTAAGAAAAAATATGTGGCACTTGAGCAAAATCTTTCCGAAACTAAATCGGAATTAACCAATACAAATGGTCAATTACAAGAAACCACTATTGAAAAAGAGCGATTAGAATTAAAATTTGCGAAAATCAAAGAAAGAGTAGCAACATATAACAATAAAATAAACTCTTTAACAAGTACCAATAGTAATTTAAATCAATCTTTATTATCTGCTACTAATGAAAAATTAATAATTGTGGACAATAATACCGTTGTAATATCACAAAATGTCAAAGACAGAATGAAAGCAACACTTTCTAAAATGTCTTCGGAAGAATTGGCAGGTGCAAAAACATTAAAAGACTCTTTAAATTTAGCAGTTTCTTATAATTTAAGACATAAATTTAGTAATTTAGAAGGAAATGATGATATAGAAATTGGTATTGATAAAACTGTTGTAATGATTTCAGTATCAGATAAAATGTTATTTAACAGTGGTAGCTATAGAGTAAAATCAAATGCTAATAGCATATTACAAAAGTTGGCAGATATCATTAATTCAGAACCGAGTATGGATGTTATTATTGAAGGACATACAGATTCAAGAACAATTAAGGCAAATAATGCCATTATGGATAATTGGGATTTAAGTGTAAAAAGATCTACTGCTATTGTACGTTTACTTCAAAATAAATATAATGTAGAACCATCAAGATTAATCGCTTCTGGTAGAAGTAGTTATGTTCCGTTGACAGATAATTCGACCAAAGATGGAAGAGCAAGAAACAGAAGAACAAACATTATTATTTTACCAAATTTAAATAAGTTTTTTGCTTTATTAGATAGCGAAGAGAAAATATTAGATTAGATGTA
>CAYQTF010000073.1:0-13061 GCA_964420345.1 uncultured Flavobacteriaceae bacterium | reverse complement strand
ATAATTTTCTTCTTTATAGATATTATTCCCATTTCATTATACATTTTTTTTGATTTTCATTGGTTGGCAATTCCTTGGCAACCAATTGGTTTAGTTGGTGTTGCTGTTTCTTTTTATTTGGGTTTTAAAAATAATTCATCTTATGACAGAACTTGGGAAGCACGGAAAATTTGGGGCGGAATTGTTAATGCACCCAGAACATTTACCATTATGTCAAGAGATTTTATAACCAATGAACACACCAAAAAAAAATTATCTGAAAATGAACTTAGTGCAATTCATAAATCGATTATTCACCGTCATGTGGCTTGGTTAAAAGCATTAACCTACCAAATGAGAATCCCTAAACCATGGGAACATAATGGAAAAAGAGATATTGAATATAAAAAAGCAGATAATATTTATCATGAAGATACGCACTTTGAAAATTTGAAACCTTACCTTTCTAAGGACGAATATAAATACATTATGTCCAAAGGAAACAAGGCTTCTCATATAATAAGCCTTCAATCTAAAGCACTTTTAAAATTAAAGTTAAGTGGCGAAATAGAAGATTTTAGACACATGGAACTAGAAAAAATGTTAGGAGAATTTTATACGCTTCAAGGAAAATCAGAACGAATTAAGAACTTTCCTTTTCCGAGACAATACGCTACTATAAATTTTATTTTTGTTTGGATATTCTTACTGTTATTACCTTTTGGAATGCTCAACATTTTTTCAGGCGCAACAAACTCTAACGTAGTTTGGTTAGCATTACCATTTACCTTATTAGTTTCTTGGGTTTTTATTTTAATGGAATTAATTGGAGAATATTCAGAAAACCCTTTTGAAGGTTTACATAATGATGTGCCAATTTCATCTATGGCAAGATCTATAGAAATTGATATTAGGCAAATGTTAGACGAAACAGATTTGCCAAAACCATTAGAACCTGTTGGACAACATAAAATAATGTATTAGTAAAATAAATTTAATAGTAATAATAAAAATGGTTGATATTTAGAACCCTACCAAGCGTTAATATTCATACGAATATTAACGTTTCTAGGGTTAAAATTGATTATTGTCAAATGGTTTTAACCATTAAAACAAGGACAGAACCTAAAATGTTAATAATAAAATAAAAAGTGTTTTCATAATAATGGAAACACTTTTTTTTTTATACTTAATTTTGTAACGATATAATAATTTATCCATGTCTAAAAACAATCGTTATAATTTAAGAGGAGTTTCTGCATCTAAAGAAGATGTACATAAAGCAATTGCAACGATAGACAAAGGACTTTTTCCGAAAGCATTTTGTAAAATTGTGCCAGATTATTTAACAAACGACAAAGACTATTGTATTGTTATGCATGCAGATGGCGCAGGAACGAAATCTTCTTTAGCATATATGTATTATAAAGAAACGGGTGATTTATCCGTTTGGAAAGACATTGCACAAGACGCATTAATCATGAATATTGATGATTTATTATGCGTAGGTATCACCGAAAATATTTTACTTTCCTCTACTATCGGAAGAAATAAAAATGTAATACCTGCAGAAGTAATTTCAGAATTAATAAATGGTACCGAAGCCATTTTAAAAGATTTAGAAAAATACGATATACATATTTATTCCACTGGTGGTGAAACTGCCGATGTAGGCGATTTGGTAAGAACAATTATTGTTGATTCTACAGTTACAGCAAGAATAAAACGAAGCGATATTATAGATAATGCCAATATAAAACCTGGCAATGTTATTGTTGGTTTAGCTTCTTTCGGACAAGCAACTTACGAGAAATCTTATAATGGTGGTATGGGTTCTAACGGATTAACTTCCGCTAGACATGATGTTTTTCATAAAGATTTAGCAAAAAAATATCCAGAAAGTTACGATGAAAATGTACCAGAAGATTTAGTATATTCTGGTTCAAAAAAATTAACAGATTTAATTGATAATACTTCGGTTGATGCTGGTAAATTAGTATTATCGCCAACAAGAACTTACGCACCAATTATTAAACAAATACTAAATAAGCATCGCAAAGATATTTGTGGTATGGTACATTGTAGTGGTGGCGCACAAACTAAAATATTACACTTTATAGATAATCTGCATATTATTAAAGATAATTTATTTGAAATTCCACCTTTATTCGAATTAATTCAAAAAGAATCTAATACCGATTGGAAAGAAATGTATCAGGTATTTAATATGGGTCATAGAATGGAATTGTACGTTCCCGAAGAAATTGCTGCAAGTATTATTGAAATTTCCAAAAAATTTAATGTTGACGCACAAATTATCGGAAGAGTAAAAGAAAGTAAAACCAAAAAATTAACTATTAAAAGTGAATTTGGCACTTTTGAGTATTAAAATTTCTATAAAAAAAAGTCAGGGTTTCACTTAAAGTGAAACCCTGACTTATAAGAATTCTATTAAAAACACAAAACTTTGCGCTCTTCTCTTGTTTGTTCTTTGCGAACTTTGCGTGAAACTTTTATAACTTAAAAGTAATTACAGGTTTTATTGCATGATTGGCTAATTCTTGCCCAACACTTCCGTTAAAAAATTTAGACAAACCACTTTTACCATGTGTGTTTAAAGCTATCAAATCAGCATTAATTTCTTTAGAAAAATTTAAAATACCTCTTTCTATAGATAAATCATTATAAATTGTAAAATCGAAATGACTCAACTGAAAATCATTTATAAAAGCATTAATTTTATCTGTAATTTTTTTAGTAGTACTAAATCTATGCGAAGTATTTATATATACTAAATGTAAATTAGCATCAAAAACAGAAGCAAAATCAATAACATCTTGAAATTTTGTCTTACTTTCATTACCAAAATCTGATGCAAAAACAATGTCGTTTATTTCAAAATTTTCAGTGCCTTTCTTAACAACCAATACAGGTACATTAGAATGTCTAACCACTTTTTCAGTATTAGAACCTACTATAATTTCTGTAAAACCAGATACACCGCTAGAACCCATAACCACTAAGTCAATGTTGTGCTTTTTACTTTCTTCAATTACCCCATCAAAAGTTTTATGAAAATGTACGGTTTCAATAACTTTAATACCATCAAAAAAAGATTCGCTTTTTAATTCATCAAAACGCTCATGTACTTTTTGCATAAACAATATAGATGCTGGCGAAGACCTATCTTGACTAGTATTCATGTCAATAATACCTTCAGGTAATTCAAGCATATGTAATAAATGTATTTCACTATTTGTTGTTTTAGCGATTTTAGCAGCAACTTTAGCTGCACATTTTGCTTCTTTAGAAAAATCGATTGGTACTAAGATTCGTTTCATAAGTTTAGTTTTTAAAGGATATTGTAAAAATACGATATTTTTTAGATTAAACCCTATGATACTTGTCAGTTTAAAAGGTTTTTATATATTTGCAACCGAAATAACGACGAAAGAAATGAAAGAGGACGAAAAGTCCTCTTTTTTTAGCACAAAAAATGAATCAAAACAACGTACTAGATATTGTTAATGAAGCGCTTGATGAGAACCCTTCTATTTTTATAGTTGATTTAAAAATAAGTGATGCCAATAAAATTAGTTTAATTTTAGATGGTGATAATGGTATCTCTCTAAAAGAATGCATAAGGGTAAATAAATTTATCGAAGGTAGTTTTGATAGAGAAGAAGAAGATTTTTCGTTAGAAGTTAGTTCGCCAGATATTGCAGAACCACTTAAAAATATTCGTCAGTATAATAAAAATATTGGTAGAATATTAAAAGTAAAGACCGAAAATGAAAAGTATGAAGGTACTTTAGAAGAAGTTACCGAAAAACATATTCATTTAAAATGGAAAGCAAGAGAACCTAAACCTATTGGTAAAGGTAAAATAACCGTAGATAAAAAAGCAACGATTGCTTTTAGTGATATAAAACAAACAAAAGTGAAAATAATATTTTAATAAAACAAAATGGAAAATATAGCTTTAATAGATTCGTTTTCTGAATTTAAAGACGATAAAAGAATAGACAGAGCAACTTTAATGTCAATCTTAGTAGAAGTTTTTAGAGCCGCTTTAAAAAGAAAGTATGGTTCTGATGCAAATTTTGATATTATAATAAATCCAGATAAAGGAGATTTAGAAATTTGGCGTAATAGAATAGTTGTTGTAGATGGCGAAGTAGAAGATGATAATGCAGAAATTTCATTAACAGATGCACTAAAAGTAGAAGACGATTATGAGGTTGGTGAAGAAGTTACGCAAGAAGTTAAATTAGTTGATTTAGGTAGAAGAGCAATTTTAGCTTTACGTCAAAATTTAATTGCAAAAATTCAAGAACACGATAATACAAACATCTATAAACAATTTAAAGATTTAGAAGGCGAAATATTTAATGCCGAAGTACATCACATTAGACATAATGCAGTTATATTATTAGATGATGAAGGTAATGAATTAATTTTACCAAAAAGTGAACAAATTAGAGGTGATTTTTTCCGTAAAGGAGATAATGTAAAAGGTATTATTAAATCGGTTGAATTAAGAGGTAATAAACCAGTAATTATATTTTCTAGAACCTCACCAGAATTTTTAACAGAATTATTTATTCAAGAAATTCCTGAAGTTGCCGACGGTTTAATAACCATCGAAAAAGTAGCAAGAATACCAGGTGAAAAAGCAAAAGTTGCAGTAGATTCTTATGATGATAGAATTGATCCGGTTGGCGCATGTGTTGGTATGAAAGGTTCACGTATTCATGGTATTGTTAGAGAATTAGGTAACGAGAATATAGACGTTATTAATTATACTAAAAACGAAAAAATATTTATTGCAAGAGCATTAAGTCCTGCAAAAGTAGTTTCTGTTGAATTTCAAGATGTTGTAGAAGGCGAAAAACCACGCGTAAGTGTGTTTTTAAAACCAGAAGAAGTATCTAAAGCAATTGGTAGAAATGGTGTAAATATTCGTTTAGCAAGCCAACTAACTGGCTATGAGTTAGATGTGCAACGTGAAGGCGTAGAAGATGAAGATGTAGAGTTAACAGAATTTACCGATGAAATCGAAGATTGGGTAATTGTAGAATTGAAAAAAGCAGGTTTCGATACAGCAAAAAGTGTCTTAGAACAAGATGTAGCTTTATTGGTTAAACGAACTGATTTAGAAGAAGAAACTATCGTTGAATTACAACGAATCTTAAAATTAGAGTTTGAAAATTAATATTTATTTTTGGTTGTACTCTGACTACAAGACAAGCAAAAAACGATGAGATATCTCATAAATTAAATTTATTTAGTTTTTTGAGAATACTTAAAACTAATTAAAAAAGTAGTACAAATTATAAATTATGGCTAAACAACAAAGGCTAAATAAAGTTTTAAAAGAATTTAACATCTCATTAGATAGAGCGGTAGAATTTCTTGCAACAAAAGATATTACTATCGAAGCAAGACCTAATACTAAAATTGATGAAGATATTTATACAGTTCTTTCAGATGAATTTGAAAATGATAAATCTAGAAAAGTAAATTCTAGAGAAATCGGTATCGAAAAAAGAAAAGAGAAAGAAGAACTTCGTTTAGCTCTAGAAAAAGAAAAAGAAGAAAAAAAATTAGCCAAAGAAGCAGCCGAAATCAAAGAAAGAGAATTGATTAAAGCAGCATCTGAAAACCTTTCTGGTGTTAAACAAGTAGGTACTATCGATCTTTCTGAAAAGAAAAAGAAAGAAGTTAAAGAAGAACCAAAAACAATAGTAAAAGAAGAAAAATCGAAACAAGAAGTAAAGAAAGAACCTATTGTTGTAGAAACTATTGAAACTATAAAACCAAAACTTGCTGGTTTAAAAAAATTAGATAAAATAGATCTTTCTAAAAAAGTAACTCCAAAAGAAACTAAAATTGAGACGAAAGTTAAAAAGGAGAAGCCTGTTTCAAAGAAAGAAGAAATAATAAAAGAAAAAATTGTAGTAAAAGAAGAGGTTACAAAAGAAAAAATTGAGGTTGTTGAACCTGAAAAAATAGAAACTAAATACAAAAAGTTAAAAGGATTTAAAACGGTTGGTGAAAAAATTAATTTAGAACAGTTTGCTAAAAAACCAAAAAAGAAAGACCCTAAAGCAGCGGATAAAAAACCTGCTAACAAACCAGCAAATCAAAGAGGAAAACGTAAACGTATTAACAAACCAGGGTCAACGCCATTTAAAAAGTTTGTTAAAAGAGGAGATAGTAGAAATGCTCCAAGAGGTAAAAGAGTTGAAAAAGTAGAACCTACCGAAGAAGAAATTCAAAAACAAGTACGTGAAACCCTAGAACGTTTACAAGGTAAAACTAAAAAAGGAAAAGGTGCAAAATACCGTAAATCAAAAAGAGATTTACACAAAGAACAATTCGACAAAGATTTAGAACAACAAGCGGCAGAAAATAAAATATTAAAAGTAACAGAATTTGTTACCGTAAGTGAAGTTGCAACAATGATGAATGTTTCGGTAACTCAAATTATTTCGGCTTGTATGTCATTAGGTATGATGGTGACGATGAATCAAAGATTAGATGCAGAAACACTAACTATTGTAGCAGAAGAATTTGATCATGAAGTAGAATTTGTAAGTGCAGAAGTTGAAGAATCTATAGAAGAAGCTATTGATAATGAAGAAGACTTAGTAAATAGAGCGCCTATTGTTACCGTAATGGGTCACGTAGATCATGGTAAAACATCGCTATTAGATTATATTCGTAAAGAAAACGTTATTGCTGGTGAATCTGGTGGTATTACACAACATATTGGTGCATATTCCGTAGCATTAGAAGACGGACAAAAAATTACATTTTTAGATACTCCAGGTCACGAGGCATTTACTGCAATGCGTGCCAGAGGTGCACAAGTAACCGATGTTGTTGTAATTGTAATTGCTGCAGATGATTCTATAATGCCACAAACTAAAGAGGCAATAAGTCATGCACAAGCAGCAGGAGTTCCGATAATATTCGCAATTAATAAAATTGATAAACCAGGTGCAAACCCAGATAAAGTAAAAGAAGAATTATCTCAAATGAATCTTTTAGTAGAAGATTGGGGTGGAAAAATACAATCACATGATATTTCTGCTAAATTAGGTACTGGTGTAGATGAATTATTAGAAAAGGTATTACTTGAAACTGAATTATTAGAACTAAAAGCAAACCCAAATAAAAATGGTGTTGGTACAGTTGTAGAAGCTCAATTAGATAAAGGTAGAGGATATGTTACTACATTGTTAGTGCAAGCAGGTACACTTAAAATAGGTGATTATTTGTTAGCAGGTACGCATAGTGGTAAAATTAAAGCGATGTTTGATGAACGAGGAAATAACTTAAAAGTTGCCGGTCCATCAACGCCTGTTTCTGTTTTAGGATTAGATGGCGCACCACAAGCTGGAGATAAATTTAATGTATTTGATGATGAAAAAGAAGCAAAACAAATTGCAGCCAAAAGAGATCAATTACAACGTGAACAAAGCGTTAGAACACAACGTCATATTACTTTAGACGAAATAGGTAGGCGTATTGCATTAGGTGACTTTAAAGAATTAAATATAATCCTTAAAGGTGATGTTGATGGTTCTGTAGAAGCGTTAACCGATTCATTACAAAAATTATCTACCGAAGAAATAAATGTAAATATCATTCATAAAGGAGTTGGAGCAATTACAGAATCTGATGTGTTATTAGCGTCTGCTTCCGATGCGATTATTATCGGATTTAATGTTAGACCGCAAGGAAAAGCAAATCAGTTAGCTATAGCGGAAGAAATTGATATTAGAACATATTCCATTATTTATAAAGTAATTGATGAAATTAAAGATGCTATGGAAGGCATGCTTTCACCAGATATCGTGGAAGAAATTACAGGTACTGCTGAAATTAGAGAAACTTATAAAATATCTAAAGTTGGTACTATTGCAGGTTGTATGGTATTAACAGGTAAAATATTTAGTAGATCCAAAATACGCTTGATAAGAGATAATGTGGTAATATTTACAGGTGAATTAGCATCGTTAAAACGATTTAAAGATGACGCTAAAGAAGTTGCTAAAGGATATGATTGTGGTATGCAAGTTAAAAACTACAACGACATTAAAGAATTAGATGTTATTGAAGCGTTCCATGAAGTGGAAGTTAAAAAGAAGTTGAAATAGTATTATTCAATTTAAAACATAAAGTTCTTAAATATTAAAGGTAGCGAATCGCTACCTTTTTATTTTCGACGCAGAGCGTCGGGGAATTAAACCCGAAAAACGATTCAAACATCAGTTTTCTTTAAAGTAACAGAAAAATTCATTTATAATTAAATAATATTTTCTAAATTTGCAATGACTAACTCCTCTTTTACATTTTAGATAAATATTCTAAAATATCTAATAATTTTAATTTAAACGCATTCATCATGAATAAAAATTTATTTATTTCTGTTATTAGTATAATTGTATTACTTTCAACAATTACCTCAATAGGTCAAAATAGATGGTCAAATACAATTAGTAAAACCACAGATGATGTTGTTTTTATACAATCTCATATTCCATCGAAATATCAACTATTTTCAATTAATATAGATGGTTTCAAATCTGATTTAGAGCAAGTGGCCAAAAAAGGATACCTTTCTGTAAAAAAATCAAATACAATCTTAAATTTCCCTGATGACAAAGGTAACATGCAACGTTTTAGAATATTAGAATCTTCAATCTTAGATGAAATGTTAGCTGCAAAATACCCAATGATTAAAACCTATATTGGTCAAGGAATCGATGACCCAACAGCAACACTTAGAATGAGTATTGCGACAGATGGTTTACATGTTATGATTATGGCTGCTGGTAAATCTGCGTTAATGATCGATCCATACACTAGAAATAGAAGTAAATATATTGTTTATTCTGCTGCTGATTTACCAAAACTAGAAGGTGAGTTTACTTGTGAATTTGAAAATGAAAAACCAAATTTTAAATCAAATAACATTTCAACCATAAATAAAAATGCTACGGATGGTATTTTAAGAACCTATCGCTTAGCAGTTGCTACCACTATCGAATATTCGGCATTTCAACTAACAAATCAAGGTGTTCCTGCTGGTGCGCCACTTGCAACTAAAAAGGCAGCAGTACTTTCTGCTATTGTTAATACTGTAAATCGTGTTGAAGGTATTTACGAAAAAGAATTATCTGTAAGGTTTAATATTATTGCCAATAATGATTTGATTATTTTTATAAACTCAGATAATTTTTCGAATAGTAATGCTGGTGCTTTAATAGACGAAAGTCAAACTGAAATAGATACTATTATTGGTAATGGAAACTACGATATTGGACACACTTTTAGTACTGGCGGTGGTGGATTAGCATCTTTAGGCGGTATTTGTACCGTTGATGGGTTTGGCGCAACATCTCGAAAAGCACGAGCTATAACAGGATCTGCAAATCCGATTGGAGATTTTTATGATGTAGATTTTGTTGCACATGAAATGGGACATCATTTTGGTGCAAACCATACATATAATGGTCAAGGTGTTGGAAATTGTAATACTTCAAATGCAACAACTGCAGGAGAACCTGGTAGTGGAACAACTATAATGGCTTACGCTGGTATTTGTGGTAGTTTAAATGTACAACAAAACTCAGATGCTTATTTTCATACATTTAGTCTTCTTGAAATTAACGACAGACTACATAATACAAATGTATTAAATGACTTTACACATCCTTTTTGGGTGCAATGTGCAACTGAAACAGCTTCTGGAAATAATGAACCAACTGCAAATGCTGGTTCGAACTTTACCATTCCTAAAGGAACTGCATATATTTTAACTGGTAATAGTACCGATCAAGATGGTGATGCTATTACTTATTGTTGGGAGCAAATTGATATTCAACAACCAACAACACATCCTTTAGTTTCAACTTCTACAGTTGGTCCTGCATATAGATCACTAACTCCAACATCAAACCCAAAACGATTTATGCCAGATTTTAGTATTGTTTATAATGGTACTTTAGCCAACCAATGGGAAGTTACACCAACTGTTGCAAGAAATCTAAATTTTAGATTAACCACACGAGATAATCGTGCAGATGGTGGACAAACAAATTCTGATGATAATCTAATTACAGTTTCTGGAGTTGCTGGGCCTTTTCAAATTACCTCTAATGCTGCAAATGAATCATGGGCAACAGGAGAAACTAAAATAATTACTTGGGATGTTGCTGGAACAACAATAAATGGAGTCAACGAAGCTAATGTTGAAATCGTAATCGTAGATAATACAGGTACTGTACTAGAAACTTTAATAGCAAGTACTCCTAATGATGGTTCGCAAAGTATAACCGTTCCCAACATTACAAATACAGAAACTAAAATTATGATTAGTGCCATTAATAATATATTTTATGCTGTTAATAGCGGTGTTATTTCTATAAATTCAGTATCTGCATATTGTTCTACTTTATGTAATTCATCTGGTAGTACTCAATTTTCTGATGGCACAACATTAGTTCAATTTAACACCATTAATCAATCTTCTACAGGTGCATCGGCTTATACGAATTTTAAAGCGGTTTCGACAGATGTTGTTCTGGGTCAAACATACCCTATAACGGTACATGCCAATACGGATGGTGGTTTTGTAGAATCAACAAGAATTTGGATTGATTGGAATAGAGATTGTGTTTTTGATGTAGCAACAGAACAGTATGATTTAGGACAAACTTTTAATTCCCCAGCAACAGGTGCTATTACATCACTCTCACCACTCAATATTACAGTTCCTGTAAATGCCGAATTAGGCGAAACAGTTATGCGTGTTACAAGTGCATATTCTACAACTGGAAATTCACCATTGGTCTATCGAGATTCTTGTAACACCAATTTTTCTGGCGAAGTCGAAGATTATACTATAAACATTACAGATTCTTGTCCTAGTATAGGTGATTTAATTATTACGGAGATAATGCAAAACCCAACAGGTAGCGATACTGTTGCAGAATGGTTTGAAGTTTACAATACAACCGCTTCATCTATAGATATGAATGGCATGATTATTAAAGATGATGGCGCAAATTCACATACTATTAATATGAATTTAATTGTTCCTGCAAATGGATTTGTAGTTTTAGGAAGAAATGCCAATAACGGCACAAATGGTGGAGAACAAGTAGATTATCAATATAGTAGTTTTTTTTTAACAAATAGTGATGATGAGATTATCTTAGAATGTAATGGTACAGAAATTGATGCTGTAAGGTATGATGGCGGACCAAATTTTCCTAATCCAAATGGCAAAAGTATGACTTTAAGTCCAACAAATTTTAATGCTTCGGATAATGATACAGGATCTAATTGGTGTGAAGCTACTTCTGTTTTTGGAAATGGTGATTTAGGAACACCAGGTTATACAAATGACAATTGTTCTAGCGATTGTCTAGGTATTACTGTTACTTGGAATGGTTCTACTTGGTCACCAATTAATCCAACATTAAATAATCCTGCGATAATTACAGGTAATTATTTTTCATCAATTAGTGGTAGTTTTGAATGTTGTACACTTACAATAAATAGTAGTATTTTATTTACTGTAGCAAGTGGTGATTATATAAAAGTTGAAAATGAAATTATAAATAATGGTCAATTTAATGTATCTAATCAAGGTTCTTTAGTACAAGTAAATGATAATGCAACAGTCACCGGAACTGGAAATTATGTTGCAACTATAAATACCACTTTATTACAAGATTCTGATCGGTTTACTTACTTTTCTTCTCCAAATAATACGAGTAATGTAAGTGTGTTTAATGGTTACGCAACTGCAAATTGGGATTATGATGCAACCATGCAAGAATGGAATTATTTAGGAAATAATACTGCAACAAATTTAATGCAAAAAGGTAGAGGTTATGCCGTTCAGGGTGGTTCAGGGAATATTGAAACCATAAACTTTCTTGGTGCGTTTAATAATGGTATTGTTTCGCAAAGTTTATCTTTTGATGTTTATAATAATGTAGAAGCAAATTACCCTAATCCTGCATCTTCTGATGATGATAGTAATTTTTTAGGAAATCCATATCCTTCAGCAATAAGTGCCAATGAATTAATTTTAAACAATGACATTAGTGCTATTCATATTTGGACACATGAATCTATAATAGGTACAACCGCAGAAAACCCTTGGGCAGATAATGATTATATTACTTGTGTAGCAGGTTTACCAAATGGCACATGTACAAGTAGGCCTACATTAAATGCAACACATAACGGTTTAATTGCTTCGGGTCAAGGTTTTTTTGTGACTGCAACAGATGCTACCAATTTAATTTTTAATAATGCAATGCGAAGTACAATTGGTAATGATCAATTTAGAAATATTAATAATATTGACAAATTATGGTTAGATATGACATCAACAATAGGTTATGGAAAACAAATAGCGCTTACTTTTACAGAAAATGGTTCGCCATTTTTTGATGAAAAATATGAATCTAAAGTTTTCGGAAATTTATACGGTTTAGACTTTTATAGTTTTAATGATCTTAAAGATAAACTTACCATTAATGACTCAGGACTTTTTAATACAGATAAAACGATAGCGTTAGGATTTAAAATTCAATCAAGTAGAATCCAAAATCTTACTATAAGTATTAATCATTTTGAAAATTTAGAATATGCTAATATTTATTTAAAGGATAATTACTTAAATATTATTCATGACTTAAAAATGAGTCCTTATAATTTTTCAGTAGATAATATTGGGCAAGATGATAATAGATTTGAAATACTTTTTAGAAGTAGTTCTTTATCTACTAACGATGAGTTTTTAGAAAACAACTTCTTAATTTATAAAAATAATAATAAAAGTATTCTGGCAAAAACTTTGGATGGAAGCAATATCAAAGAAATTACTATGTATGATTTACTAGGGAAATCTATTTATTTAAATAATAATATTAATAAATCTAATATATTAATACCTATAAATAATTTAAATATTGGCACTGTACTATTTACTAGAACTGTTCTTGAAAATGGTAAAATAATTAATAAGAAGGTTCTTTTTTAATAAGAAG
>CAYQTF010000072.1:0-13236 GCA_964420345.1 uncultured Flavobacteriaceae bacterium | reverse complement strand
TATAAAATAAATCAATTTTTCAGAAACTATTTTAAAACTATAATCGTCTTACAAATAGAAACTCATATTTAAGATTTGAAAGTAATTCAACTACATAAAAATTCAGTTAAAAATCAAAAGCGATTAGTTAAAAAACTAAAAGCAAATAGGAGAGAAGCACAACAAGAAGTGTTTGAGTTGTATTCGCCTAAAATGTTAGGTGTTTGCAGACAATATATTAGGGATTTACAACATGCTGAAGAAATTATGTTAAACGGATTTCTAAAAACATTTACAAAAATTGACAGTTTTAAATCCAAAGGAAGTTTTGAAGGTTGGATTAGAAGAATAATGATAAATGAATGTATTTCCTTTCTAAGAATTAAAAAAAGAATGGTTTTTGTAGAAGACGATTCTTTTTTTGAAGAACCAGTAGAAACCGAATATCAAGAAGATAAACAAGTAAGTAAATTACAGCAATTAGTAGATAATTTACGTGAAGATTTACGAGTAGTTTTCAACCTTTTTGTTATGGAAGAATACAAACACAAAGAAATTGCAGAAACTTTAGATATTACCGAAAACGCATCAAAACTGCGTTACCGAAAAGCAAAAAGTATTTTACAAGAACAATATAAAGAAATGGAGAGAATTAAAATAAGGAATTAGCGAAAAGAGAAGAGCAAAAAGTGAAAAATCTGCAAAATCTGTATAAATCTGCGTGCAAAAACGAATAACTTAAATGACCTTAAAATGCCTTATATGGTTAATAAAAAATAAAAGCATGAAATTAGAAAATAAAATAAAGCAAGAATTTCAAAATAGAGAAATTAAACCAAGTAATAATTCATGGGAAGTTTTAAATGCTCAATTAGAAGTTGCTTCTACAAAAAAAGAAAATAAAAAATGGCGTTTTTGGGCTTACGCAGTAATTTTTATTGGTTTACTATTTAGTTTGGTAGTCTTTTTGAATATAAATAAAGTAAATGATAATCAGTATATTATAGTTGATATTGATCCAATTAAAATTAATAAACCAATAAATATAAAAGAGAATTTAATTAAAGAAAAAGATTCTAAAATAGTTAAAGTTATTATTAAAAAACCAGTTATTCAATCAAAAAAACAAAAAACAAATAACAAACCTTACATAGAAATTGCAAATGTTTCAAAGAAAGAAAAAGTTGTTTTAGGCGATAAAAAAATCAATATTCAAAATCGTATTAATGAGTTAATAACTATAAATAATAAACCATCAAAAATTATTAAGAAACAAAACAAAACCCAAATCAGCGAAAATCAGCGAAATCTTCGGGAAACAAAAACCACAAACCAAAAAAAGAAACTATTTTCAACCGATGCTGATATTGATTTAATGTTAGCAAATGCTCTAAATAAAAATAGAAAAAATAGAATTCAAAAAGTAAATATTCAATCAACTTATTTACAATATGTAGTAGAAAACGAAATAAACACACCAATTGGTAATAAAATTTTAAAAACACTTAAAGCAGGAGTCGACACTGTGGAAGAGTATATTACTTCTAATAATTAATAATAAAATAAATAAAATGACAAAAATAATAACACATATAATAATTGTATTACTACTATTTATAGGCACAACATATGCTCAAAATAAAACTTTTGAAGAAAAAGTAAAACAGTTATCCGTTAAAATTGATTCTATAACTACAATGGAAAGAAAACTCCTTAAAAAGGAAATTAAAAACATTGAAAAACTATATAATAAAGATGAAATCACCATTGAAGAAGCAGAACAAAGAAAAGTAGATGTAACTAATTTAGCAGCAAACAAAATAAAAACGGAAGTTGCCAAAGTGGAAGAAAGTTTACATGATTTAGTTCAAAATAGAGTTGATAAAAAAATAGTAGGTGAAAATGATGGAGAAACAATTAGGTTTTCTATTGGTTCAAATGGTTTCAAAATAAAAACAAGTAGAGATCAAAAAAATAAAAGAACCTATTCCTACACAGTTTTGGCATTTGGTTTAAATAACTTAATTAATGATGGCGATTTAAGCTCAATTCAAGATTCTGAATTTGAATTTGGAGGTTCTCGTTTTTTCGAATTTGGCATAAACTACAAAACAAGAATATTTAAAGAAGCAACAATTCCATATATAAATTACGGATTATCAATAAGATATAATAATTTAAGATTTAAAGACGATAAGTTTTTTACAACCAATGGTAATCAAACATTCATAGAAAACCATCCATTAAATTTGAAAAAATCTAATTTTAAAAATGTGCAATTAGTTGTTCCTGTTTTTTTAGAATTTGATTTTAGTAAACCAAAAATAAAAGATGGTGAAAAAATATTTAGAAGAAACAGAAATGTACGCTTTGGTATTGGTGGTTTTGGAGGAATTAATTTAAAATCAAAACAGGTATTAAAATATAAATTAGATGGTAAACGAATAAAAGAAAAAACTAGAGGTGACTTTAACGTAAATAAGTTCGTTTATGGTTTAAATGCTTTTATTGGTTATAAAGACACGAGTTTTTATGTAAAATATGATTTACAAGATTTATTTAAAGATAGTTTTGAAGATCAGAATAACATTTCATTTGGTATTCGTTTTGATTTATAAAACTTGTTTGTATTGATTAATTTAAGGGTTACTAGACCTAACAGGTTTTTAAAACCTGTTAGGTCTTAAAAGTTTTAGAATAAAAAAATAAAAAGTAAAGTATAATATTAAAAAATATATTAATTTTGTAATCTAATAAATAATAAAGCAATTATGGATTTAAGTCAGTTTTTAGGTTTTTTACTTTTTATGGGAGTTTTCACAATGGGTTTTTGGTTATTAATATTCGCCTTAACTTTTATTGTACCATATTGGTTGATTGGTAATTTATTAGAAAATAGAAAATTAAAGAAAGAAGCAAAAAAAGCAGCAGCGAAGAATTAATCGCAAACAAATATTATAAAAAAAAAGATTGTCTAAAATGACAATCTTTTTTTTGTTCATAAAATAAGAAATAAAAAAAAGGTTCTCTAAAATATTTTAGAGAACCTTTTTTTTAATCTATAAAATTAAAAGTTTATAAAGCTTTTTTCATTTCGCTTTTCTTTTTTGAATCACAAGATGCTTTAGGTTTACCAGCACAAGATGCTTTTGCTTTTGTTTTTCCTGCACAACATGCTTTTGCTTTAGACTTACCTGCACAACATGCTTTAGACTTACTTGCACAAGATTTTGTTTTAGCATCTGCTGGTGTATTTGCAGTATTAACTGAAAAAGAAGACGTGTCTGCTTTTTTAAGTTCTTGTTTTACTGCCGTTTTAACTTCTTTTTTTGTTGCTGCTCCTGGTGTATTACTTTGTGCATTTGAAAATGCAACAAATAATAAACTGATTACTAATGTTAAGATTACTTTTTTCATTTTAAATTGTTTTAAATTAATTAATATTTTTGTAAATATAGTTTTATTATTTAAATCTATCATAATAGTATAGTGTTAAATATTTTGTTAAATATTAATGCTCGTGACCATGACCATCTTTATGCTCATGCTTTTTTGTAGCTTCTATAGCATTAGTTTTTTTTGTTTTACCTGGTTTTTTTTCTTTTAAAGCCATTTTACAAACAGGACAATTTCCTGGTTTAGTGTAACTTTTACCATGCTCACAATCCATTGGGCATTGGTAGATAGTTGTTGCCATTTCTTTTTTCACTTCTTCTTTTTTCACATCTTCTTTATTTTCTTTTTTACAAGAAATTACTGTAAACATAATTGCACATGCAACAGTAAGAATTAAGATTACTTTTTTCATTTTAATAAATTTAAATTATTGATATTATTTTAACGCAATATAGACAATTTTTTCGTGAGACTCTAAAAAAATATTTCAATTTTTTAGTTAGTCATGCCTTTGGTTTGATAAATCGAACTAATTCCGTTTTTTTAGCAGGATATTGGTTTAATACCTCGACCCTTATACTTCTTGATATTTCGTTGTTATTATTGGGTTCAGGACTTTCTTTGAGGGTTGATACCTTTTATTTTATAAAAAAAAACACCTAAAAAATAGGTGTTTTTACTAACTCAAATCATTTTTATGAAATGTAAATGTTTATGAGGCATTTACGATTATTGTATTTCAAACGCTGTGCCAAAAAATATTTCTAATGTTAAGTAATTGTTAAGTTTCTTAAATTTGATTATTTTTTTAAAGTAAATGTTTTTGCGCTTTGTAAGACGATCTAACCAAAGCACTACTTTCTACATGTCTAAAACCTAATTTTAAGCCGATTTCTTTAAATGCAGCAAATTCATCAGGTGTAATATATCTTTTAATGGTTAAATGTTTTTTGCTTGGTTGTAAATATTGCCCGATAGTTACCACATCTACTTTTGCTTTTTTTAAATCGTGTAAAGTTTCAATTACTTCTTCTTTAGTTTCGCCCAAACCTAGCATAATACCAGATTTTGTTCTATTGATGCCATTTTCTTTTAAATAAAGTAATACTTCCAAACTTCTATCGTATTTTGCTTGTATTCTTACTTCACGTGTTAACCTTCTTACCGTTTCTACATTATGCGAAACAACTTCTGGTTTAACCGCAATTATTCTATCTAAATTTGTTTTATCGGCTTGAAAGTCAGGTATTAAAGTTTCTAAAGTAACAGTAGGATTTTCACGTCTTATCGCTTTAATAGTTTCTGCCCAAATAATAGAACCGCCATCTTTTAAATCATCTCTATCTACCGATGTAATTACGGCGTGCTTAATTGCCATAATTTTAATAGATCTTGCCACTTTGTCTGGTTCTTCCCAATCTACATTGTTTGGTCTGCCTGTATTAACGCCACAAAAACCACAAGAACGTGTGCAAATATTACCTAAAATCATAAAAGTTGCAGTGCCTTCAGTCCAGCATTCGCCCATATTTGGACAACTACCACTTGTGCAAATAGTATTTAATTTGTATTTTTCAACTGTTTTTCTAAGTTCCGTATATTTTTTACCAATTGGTAATTTTACACGCAACCAATCTGGTTTTTTTTTAGGAATAATAACCGATTCTTTAGACATATATTACTTTTTTCTAAGGCACAAAGGTAATCAGAAATTTAAAAAGAAATGTGCATTTTTTTTCGTTAATTTGTAGTTCAAAAATTAATCTATTATAAAATGAAAAAGTTACTATTAGTATTCGGTATATTATTAAGTTTAAGCGCAAATTCTCAACACGAAGTAAAAGTAGATGTGTTTGATTTAACGGTTTTCAAAGCATTAGATTTAACTTATCAATATAATTTAAACGAAGAATCTGCTGTAGGTATTTCTGTATTTAGCAATTTATCCGATAAAAATAATATTTTTAATCAAAGAGAAGAATTTACAATTACACCATATTATAGACAATATTTTTCGCTTGGCAATACAAGTAATGTTTATGTAGAAGGTTTTTTTGCAATTAATTCTGGTAAGGATTTTATTTCAGTAGATATTGTAAATGAATTTGGAGAAGTAGTTGACACTGTTTCTGCAGGAAAAGATTATACCGATGGTGCTTTTGGTTTTGCTTTAGGTAAAAGTTTTGTTAGTCCAAGAGGTTTTGTGTTAGATTTATATGCTGGTTTAGGTAGAAATTTATTCGATGCCGAAGGTTCGCCATCTGTAGTGCCAAGAATTGGTATAAACACAGGTTTTAGATTCTAAAGTTAAAAACGAATTAAATAAAATAAGACTTCACTATTTAAAGTGAAGTCTTATTTTTTTAAAATATATATAATGATTAAAAAAAACAAAGCGCAAATAACCGATTTTATCATCCATAAAGTTGGAAATAAATTTAATAGCACACGTAATTTATTTTCGGATAAATCTTTGTTGTTTGATGAAAATAGTTATCAATTAATGTTTAATTATTTATTAAGACCTTTTACAAACCTTACCGAAAGTTATCGTTTTTCGCATCATGCAGATGTAAATTTAAACGAAATGAATAGTTATTCAAAATCGTTATTTAGTAATGAAGGCGATTTTGTAGAAGTGTCAAAAAACATTGTAAAACATTTATACGAGCAATCTAATTCTGCAAATATAAAAACAGGTGATGTTTTAATTGCACGTTTTGAAGGCATAGAAATTAATGATATTACCACAAATGCTATCGGAATTTTTAAAATTGAAAATAAATCCGATTTTTTCCAAACCTATGTAGATGGCGATATTATTGAGGTAATGTTATCACAAGGTATTAATCCTAAAAAATTAGATAAAGGTTGTTTGATTATAAATACTACAGATTCTGAAGGTACAATCGTGTTAAGTGTAGATAATAATAGTTATGATGCTGTATATTGGATTAAAAATTTCTTGCAAATAAAATTGGCGGACGATAATTTTAGTCAAACCAAAAACTATTTAGATTTATGTAATTCTTTTTCGGAAGAAGTCATCAAAGAAAATTTTGGTAAAAAACAACAAAGTGAATTTCTATCTAGTACAATCGATTATTTTAAAGAAAATGATTCCATAAATGAAGAGCATTTTATAGCAGATGTATTTGAAGAAGCAGATCAAAAAGATTTATTCGAAGATTTTAAAAAACAATTTGAAGCAGATCAAAATGTAGTTGTAAAAAGTCAATTCGAAGTATCGGATAAAGTTTTAAAAAAAGAAAAGAAAAAATTTAAAACAGAAATTAAATTAGATACTAATATCAAAATAAATATCGATGTAGATGCGCCAGATGCAGCAGCACATTATTTAGAAAGAGGATTTGACGAAGAGAAAAAAATGTTTTTTTATAAAGTGTTTTTTAATGAAGAATCTTAATTAAATTTCTATTAAATTTGTAAGATTTCTATTTACTAAAATAAAATTGTTATTGATTAAAAAGAAAAATAATATTACAAAATTAATATTTTTAAGTTTTATTTTGATACTTAATATTAAAGTAAATGCCCAAAATAAAATTAAAAATACGGCTACCTATATAAATTCGGATGGTTTAGAAATTAATTATATAAAAAATATTATACAGGATGATAATGGAATGTTATGGATTTCAGGAAACACATCTCAGTTAAAAAATAATAATTTTGTTAATAAAAAAATTATTTTACAGCGTTTTAACGGTTATACTTTTAAAACTTTTAAATTTGATGTAAATACTAGTAGTGACAGCAATGAAATAATTAAAATAATAAAAAAAAGTAATGGCAATTTTTTAATTGTTGTAAAAGCATATTTTGATGGCATTTATTTATTCGAACTGAATCCGTATTCTTTAAAATTAAAAAACATAAAATTACCTAAACATACAAAAAAAGTAAATTTTTTACAGTTATTTAGTTTAGATAAAAATTATCTTTTTCTAAAAGAAAAAAATCAATTATTTCTTTATACAATTAATGAAAACAATGATTTTACATTAATTTTTAATCGTAAAGTAATTTCAAAAGTTACTAGTATAAGTAAATTTATTCCCTTAAAAGACCATTGTATTATTAGTGATTATTTTAGCGGTACTTACTTATTAGATTGGCAAGGTAAATTGATAAAAGAAATAAGTAATTTCCCTAAAAATGAACATAAAAAATTTGGTAATGTTAACAGTAATTTAATTGATAATTTATTTACACTAAATAATAAAGTGTATTATATTTTTAGAGGTGATAAAAGCAAAATATTTATTTATAATCCAACAGAGAAAAAATTCCACTTAATTAAGAAAAATAATTTAAATAAAAATGAAGTTATTATAAATCATATCAATATTTCTAATAATAATTTTTATTTCACATATTCTAAAAATAAACTTCAAATTTTTAATGACATAGATGATAATGTTGGTAATAAATCCATAATACCAATTGCAAATAAACCAACATATCTATATTCAGATAATTTACAAGATAATATATGGGTTGCAGAAGTGGGGAAATTAACACAATATACTTTTTATAAATCTGAAATAAAAAAATATTTAGAAAATTATAGTATTAGATCTATTGTAAAAACAAAAGAGAATGAGTATATTATTGGTACAGAATTAAACGGTTTATTTAAAGTAAATTTAAAATATAATACCGTAGAACCTTTTATTATATATGCCAATAAAAATGTTTTTTTACCAAATCAAATAAGAGGTTTATTTCTAGAAAATAATTTTATTTGGTCTAATTATGATGTTGGTTTAATGCGAATTAATCTAAAAACACATAAGGCAAAACTTTTTAAAGTTACAGAACCTATTGAGTGTATATTTAACACAAAAAAAAATATTTACGTTGCTTTAAATCAAAAATCGATTTTAAAATTTGATAAAACCACTTTTACAAGTACAGAAATTATTAATACAAATTCACAATGGATTTTAGATATTGAAAAAATAGATAATGAATTGTTTTTTACTTCTAACGAAGGATTTTTTAGATACAATGAAAAAACAAAACAAAAAAGGTTTTATAAAAATAAATTAAAAGACTCTTATTGTTTATCTCTAACTAATCATCCTAATTATAAGTTATTAATTGGCACAAAAAGTGGTTTTTTATATGCTTTTAATCCTTTAAATGAAGAGTTTAAATTATTATATGCGGATAAACTTCAAGCTGGTATTGCATCCGTTTTATTTTTAGAAAACAGTAAACATGTATTATGGATTAATACATTTAATGGCATTGTAAAATTAAATACATTTACCCATAAAATAGAACGTTTTGGAATCAAAAACGGACTTACAAATAATGAAATGAATAGGTATAGTGCATATAAAACGCATGATAATCATTTTTTTGTTGGTAGTGTAAAAGGCTTAAATTATTTTAACCCATCAAATTTGGTAAAACAAAAAAAATTACATGCATTACGGTTTTTAGCCATTAATACTAATAATAAAAAAGAGATTTTACCAAATGTCCTTAATGAGATTAAAAAAATAATTTTACCAGCAGAAAACCGTTTTTTAAATTTAGAATTTGGTTTAAATGATTTAAGTATTTATAAAAACGATATTGATTATAAATATAGATTAGGCGAAAATAATAATTGGCAATTGCTAAAAAATCAAAATTATATTCAGTTTCAGAATTTAGCACCAGATACTTATAATTTAGAAATTGTAGCCATTAATTCTTTGGCAGAAATTATTTCAGAACCATTAACACTAAAAATTATTTCTAAAAACTATTTTTATAAAACGTGGTGGTTTGCTTTACTTGGTGTTTTTTTAATTCTAGCAATTGCAACTTATTTATTATTACAAGCCCAAAAAAGTAAATTATTAGAAAAACAATTTGCACAAAATTTAATGATTCAACAAGACCAGCAACTCAAAAGAATTGCGAAAGATTTACACGATGGTTTAGGTCAGAATTTATTGTTAGTAAAAAACTCATTAGATTTTAAAAATACAAAAACAGCGACCTTAGTAGATAATACTATAGAAGAAGTTCGTTCCATCTCAAGAAAATTGCATCCATTTCAATTAGAAAAATTTGGTTTAACAAAAGCCTTAGAAAATATGGTTACAGAATTATCAGATACAACAAGTATCTTTTTTTCTGAAGAAATTGAACATATAGACAAACTATTTAGTAAAGAAAAAGAATTGTATATTTATCGTATTATACAAGAGTGTTTTAACAATATTATTAAACACGCAAATGCAAAAGCGGCAATTATAACTATTAAAAAGTATTCAAATAATATAAATATAATTATACAAGATAATGGAAAAGGTTTTAATTTTAATAAAAGCATAGAAAACCAAGATACTTTGGGCTTAAAATCATTAACAGAAAGAGTAGAATTTATAAAAGGTAAAATTCAATTTGAATCTACAATACATAAAGGAACAACGGTAAATATAGAAATACCTTATGACAGCAAAAGTTAATTTTAAATTAGTCATTGCCGATGATCATCCTTTATTATTAGAAGGTATGGTAAGTATTCTGCAAACAGCATTTAAGTATGCCAATATTTTTAAGGCAGAAAATGGTCAAATTGCATTAGATAAAATAAAAAAAATTAAGCCAGACATAGCAATTTTAGATATTGATATGCCAAAATTAACAGGCATAGAAGTTGCTAGAATACTCAAAAAAGAAAAACAACCACTAAAGATTATTTTTTTAACCTTGCATAAAGAACAAAGTCTTTTAGAAGAAGCACAAAAATTAAAAATAGACGGTTATATTTTAAAAGAATTTTCTGCCAAAGAAGTTGTAAAATGTGTGCAAATAGTTTTAAAAGGAGGACAATATTTTTCTAAAGATTTAGAAAAATTGATGATAAAATCAAATTTTGATTTTAGTAATTTCACTAAAAAAGAGCAAAGTATTATCCAATTAATGGCAAAACACAAATCTACCAAAGAAATTGCCGAAATGCTTTTTGTTACCACAAGAACCATAGAAACACATAAATATCATATTTCTAAAAAATTATCATTAAAACCAATTAAAAATGCACTTTTAACTTGGGTTTTACAACAGCGATTTTAATTTTAAGGTCAATTCTAAATCTTGTCTAAATGTCAATCTGAATTTACTTGCTGTGAATTTTCCTGCTCTAAACTTACCTGCACTGAACTTGTTTCAGGGTTTCAGATTCTACTATCAAACTCTAAAATCTCAGTACTTCTACGTAGTTTTTATCAAATTACTATGCTTATTTTTGTAAATACAGTTTTCATTAACCCTTAAATTTTTTATTATGAAAAAATTACTTTTAATATTAATGTTTGCTTTTTGTAGTATTTCTTATAGCCAAGTTGTATTTGTAAACCAAACCGCCACAGGCAACAACAACGGTACAACTTGGGCAGACGCTTTTACCAATTTACAAGACGCACTTGCCATTGCACAAGTCAACGATGAAATTTGGATTGCACAAGGCATCTATCTACCTACCTCAACAACAGACAGGTCAATTTCATTTAGACCTTCAACAGGCGTAAAACTTTTAGGTGGTTTTAATGGTTCAGAAACTTTAGCAACACAACGAGATTGGGCTACCAACCCAACTATTTTAAGTGGCGATATTGGGAATTCGGATTTATCCGATAATTCATATTCAGTTGTAGTAACAATATTTAATAATATTGAATTAAACGGTCTAATTATAGAAAGAGGTTTTGCAAGTGTTATAGATAATACTGATGTGTCTAAAAGAACAGGAGCAGGAATTTTTAATATCGGTAATAATAGCGTAATAAATTGTATTATTAGGAATAACGTTGCAACTACTGGGACTTCTTCTACTATAGGTTTAGGTGGTGGTATAATTACTTTTGGAGGTACGTTTAATATAATTAATACATTAATTATTAGCAATTTTGCTCAAAGTGGTTGTGCTTTTTCTGCCGAAGCAGGTGATATATCTATTATAAATTGCACATTTACTTTTAATAGTAATACTGATGCAAGTGTTATTACTGTTTTTCAAGCAAACGTAAATGTACATAATACTATTTTTGCATTTAATATGAATAATGGTCTGTTAATAAACAACTTAAATAATTTTGCAGTTACACATTCTCTTTTTGATTCTGATTTTCCAATTGGTATATTTGATGCTGGTAATAATATAATAAATACATTCCCAATGTTTACTAATCCTGGTACAAATGATTTTACCTTACAAGTTAATTCTCCGGCTATAGATGTTGGTAATATGTCTAATACCGAAACTAAAGATTTAGCAAATAACACACGTATTTCAGATGGGGATTCTAATGGTACCGCAACCATAGATTTAGGCGCTTATGAATTATTAATAATCGATAATAATCCTATAGCAATCTGTCAAGATATTATTATTGAATTAGATAATAATGGCAACGGAACTATTACTGCAAGTCAAATAGATAATGGTTCTACTGATGATATAGGAATTGATACTTTAAATTTAGATATTACTACATTTAATTGTACTAATATTGGTGTAAATTCAGTTACACTAACAGTAACCGATACCAATAGTAACACAGACACTTGTACTGCAACAGTTACTGTAGAGGATAATTTAGCACCTATTGTTACTTGTCCAGATGATTTAACCATCGACCCAGGTGCTGGTGGCACACCATTTATTGTTACAGATATAAGTTCATTTACTGGGTTTTTTATAGAAGACAATTGCACCGATTTGGCAGATTTAATTTTTACTCAAGACCCAATAATTGGTACTGTTTTAAATGATGGTGTTTATACTATTAATGTAACAGTTTCTGACTTATCTAGTAATACAACAAATTGCTCTTTCATATTAACAGTAGATAGTACTTTAAGTACAGATAGTGAAATTTTAGAAAATAGTATTACACTTTATCCAAATCCTTCATTAAACAAAATTACTATTGAAAGTAAAATTAATAATGTTAAAAAAGTATCTATTTATGATATGTTAGGTAAATTAATTATTATAACAAATAAAAAAAATATTGATATTTCAAATTTAGCAATTGGTTCTTATTTTGTAAAAATAGAAGATGATAAAAACAGCCATATTGTTAAAAAATTTATTAAAAAATAGTTGTTAGTTTTCCCTAAGAAGTTAGGAATTTAAACGGTAATTAGAGATAATTACCGTTTTTTTTATTGTTAATTATTATTTCAGATTTTACCTTAAAAAAAATCCTATTTTTTATTATTACACCATTTCATTCCGATAGAACGATCAAAAAAGTGATGAGGAATCTCTAAACCTATGAATAAGGTGCTATCATCGAAGTTTTTTACTTTTTTCAACGTCAATCTGAATTTACCTGCACTGAATCTTCCTGCTCTAAACTTACCTGCACTGAACTTGTTTCAGGGTTTCAGATTCTACTATCAAACTCTAAAATCTCAGTACTTCTACGTAGTTTTTATCAAATTACTATGCTTATTTTTGTAAATACAGTTTTCATTAACCCTTAAATTTTTTATTATGAAAAAATTACTTTTAATATTAATGTTTGCTTTTTGTAGTATTTCTTATAGCCAAGTTGTATTTGTAAACCAAACCGCCACAGGCAACAACAACGGTACAACTTGGGCAGACGCTTTTACCAATTTACAAGACGCACTTGCCATTGCACAAGCCAACGATGAAATTTGGATTGCACAAGGTACTTATTTTCCTGCAACAACATTCAGATCAGTTTCATTTAGACCACCAGCAGGTGTAAAATTATTAGGTGGTTTTAATGGCACAGAAACCTTAGTAAGTCAAAGAAATTGGAATGCAAACCCAACTATTTTAAGTGGCGATATTGG
>CAYQTF010000071.1:0-13326 GCA_964420345.1 uncultured Flavobacteriaceae bacterium | reverse complement strand
TTTATATATGGGTATTACCGATATTATTGGTGTAGAAAGTGAACGTCGTGGTAAATTTTATCACCATTCTAATCCGTCACCAAACGTACATATGTTACAAGCAGTTGGCGAAGAAAAAACAAGCAATCAGCAAATAATAGATACAATAAATAAACATCACAATAATGGTGCTGAAATTATGTTGTTGATGTACAAATTAAGACCAAATCAATTAAAATTAGCGCATGATTATTCCAAAAAATTAGGCATGGGAACTATTGGTGAACTCGGCTTTACCAAATACAAAAAAGGAATGGATTTAGGTATAGACGCTTTTGTACATACCACAAGATATTCCCTAGATATTGCACCAGACTCTTTAGCGTTAAAAGTAGCAAAACAACCTTTTAGTAACGATTTAGGTTCGCCTAAATGGCGCTATTACCAAATGCTTACGAATTTAAAAGCCGATAATAAAGCTTTAGCCGAAAATGCCAAAAACTTAGGAAATTCCGATTCTTTTATTATGCCAACATTTGCTCTATTATATTTAGATATGCCATTTAGTAAAAACCCATGGAAAGAAAAAATAGCACAAATTATTGATATCAAAGATATTAATCGACCAGCGGATAAAATAACAGGTAAACACGAACAAGATACACCAGAAGAAATTGCAGCATATCAGAAATTAGGTTTTAACGAACTTATGATTGAAAAAACATATTTTAAGAATGGCGCAAAATATTTAGCAGGATCTGCAACCGATGTTTGGGGTTCGATGCCAGGTATTTCGTTACATCAAGAATTAGAAGTTTTTAAAAGAATAGGTCTTTCAAATCGACAGGTTTTAGCAAGTGCTACCTCAAATTATAACGATGCTTTCGGATTAAATTTCGGAAAAATTAAAAAAGGATTTAAAGCGAATATATTGATTTTAGATAAAAATCCGTTAGAAAATTTAGAGCATTTAAAAGGCGAAAAAACGGTTATCCTTAATGGAAAAAAAATCGATGTTGCTACGTTTTTAGAATAATAACAAAACGCTACTAGGGTTTTAAACCCTAGTAGCGTTCTAAAAAAAATAACAATGAAAAATACACTCACATTACTAATCACATTTTTTATATTCATTTCTTGTTCTTCCCAAAACGGAAAAATAACAAGTCGAACAGATTTTAATTGGAAAGATTATCCAAAATTAGCAAAAAGAATTTCCGATAACGGAAAACTAAAAGACAAATACCAATATCTAAACGATGTTAAAATTGAAAAAATAACTTATTTAAGCGATGGATTAAAAGTGGTTGGTTATATCGCTTCGCCAAAAAATTCCATCGAAAAATTACCATGTGTAATCTATAATAGAGGCGGAAATAAAGAGTTTGGCAAATTAAACGAATACAAAGCAGTATTTATTTTAGCACAAATGGCAAATTGGGGTTATCACGTTGCGGCAAGCCAATATAGAGGAAATGATGGCGGCGAAGGAAAAGAAGAATTTGGCGGAAAAGATGTAAATGATGTGTTGAATTTAATTCCGTTATTCGATAATATTAAAAATGCAGACACTTCTAAAATGGGAATTTATGGTTGGTCTCGTGGCGGCATGATGACTTATTTAACACTTACAAAAACCAATAAATTTAAAGCTGCAATTGTTGGCGGCGCAGTAAGTGATTTAAGAATGACTATGGAAACCCGAAAAGATACTTTTGAAACCGTTTATATTGAGAATATTCCTAATTATTTAAATAATAAATCAAAAGCATTAAATTTACGTTCTGCGGTAAATCAAGTCGAAAATATATCTAAAACAACACCAATTTTAATGTTTCATGGCACTTCGGATTGGCGAGTTACACCAGAACAATCCATTTCATTATCTCAAAAATTCATTAAGCATAAAATACCACATCGTTTAATTTTATTTGAAGGTGGCGATCATGGTTTAAGAGAATTTAATGATGAAGTTGATCAAATGGCAAAAAAATGGTTAGACGATTATTTAAAACATGATAAAGCATTACCTAATTTAAATCCTCATGGAAAATAAAGGGTCTATGTTGTTTATAGTGGGTAAAAATTAAATAACAAATAAACCTCAAAATAAAAAACAAAAAAAAAGAAAAGCGATATATTAAAATAACAACTATTAAGTCAGTAATATCAATGTTAATTTTGATTTTTAAAATTTAATTTTTGAGATTTATTTGGAGTTTGATGTTTGCTTTTTGAGATTTTTATAATAAATAGTATTTAAAATTACCCATTACAATCGGCATAGAACCAAAATAAATAAGGTTGCAACATAAAATTTAGCACTGCTTAAAAAAATATTTTATCCTTTAGGTAATATAATATATGGTTTTTTTGGTAATTCAACCACAATCTCATCATTTACAGAAATAATTCCATCGTTTAAAACAACACCAAAAACACCAACTAATCTAAACAAATCACCATTTTCATCGGTAGTTAATAATGCTTTCATTAAACCTTTTTGTAAACCGTCTAATTGTGTACACGGATTTCTAAAACCTGTAATTTGAATTTTAATATTATTACCAATATGTAAAATGGTGTTTTGTGGTAAATGCAATAAATCAATACCTTGTGTGGTAATATTTTCACCCATTTCACCATATTTAATATGGAATCCTTTTTGTTTTAAGTAATCGAATAATTCAGCATGCATAAGATGTACTTGTCGTAAATTAGGATTGTTAGGGTTTTTTTTAACTCGTGAACGGTGTTTTATTTTTACGCCAAAATGTGCGTCGTTTTTTACACCAAAACCTTTTGCTAATTCTAATTGCGATTCACTATTTTTAATTAGTGTATGCGTTTTGCTTTTACTTAATGCTTTTATGAATTGTTTCATGTTTTTGATTAATAACAACTTTTAATAGGAAAACAGATGACACGAATTTAAACAGATACTTGCTGATTTTTATCTGTGTAAAATCCGTTTAATCCGTGTCATCCGTGTTCCAATATTTTTTAATCATTCCTTAGTATGCAACAATCTAGTCAACTTCATAGAAATATCTAGTAAGATGATTTTTGCATTTCCATTACGTTCAATATGATAAATCGCTTCATTTAAAGTATCGTTAATTGCTTCAATATTGCCACTATGTACAAACGGCGCAAACTTTTTTAAATCAAATTTAGGTGTGTTAGTTTCTAAATAGACTAACTTGTCTGCTTTGTAATTTAATAATAATGCTTGTCTGAAAAAATGTAAACAATATTGTAAAAATTGTTTTTGTGTTTCTCTACCCGATTTTGCTATTTCATTAGACCAATTAATTAAACTTTCGATGACTGAAGCATTCCCTTTTGCTCTAAAAGCAGCACGAATCCAAATAATAAACCAAGTTTCAAATTTGTTATCGCTAGAATCATGATGTATTAAGTGTAATGCTCTATTCCAATTTCCGTTTGCTTGATGTGCTATTTTTTGAGCAATATTTTCACTTATATTTTCTTTAGAAATAAGATTTTTCACAATATTTTCTTCGCTAACTTTAGGAAAATATAAAACCTGACAACGCGATAGAATAGTTTTGATAATTTGTTCTTCATCTACGGCAATTAAAAGTAAGATTGTTTTATCTGGCGGTTCTTCAATTAATTTAAGCAATTTATTTGCAGCAGCATTATTCATTTTTTCTGCCATCCAAATTAGCATAATTTTATGACCGCCTTCAAACGATTTTAAGACTAATTTTTTGGCGATTAAAATTGCTTCATCTTTACCAATCTGCCCTTGTTTATTTTCCACTTCCAAAAATTGAAACCAATCAAACAAATTAGCATAAGGGTTTTTGAAAATAAAATTTCGCCATTCGGGTAAAAAAGAATCACTAGTTGGATTTCTTTTTACTTTATCAGTCGTAACAACAGGAAATGCAAAATGCAAATCAGGGTGTGTTAATTTATCACATTTTAATTTACAAGCATCTTTATCTTTTGAGTCATGAATTAAAATTTGTTGTGCGTAAGCAATTGCAGTTGCTAAAGTACCGCTTCCTTCTGCACCAACAAATAATTGTGCATGCGGTATTCTCGCTTCATCAATCGTTTTTTGTAAATACGATTTGATATTTTCCAAACCAATAATATTATTAAAATGCATGTAACAAAAGTAAGGGGTTTTTTTATAATGTAATTCATTGTTTTCCGATAAAAGATATAAGACGTAAGATAAATCGTAACTAATTAACAACCTTATGTTTAAAAAATAATATTTTATTAAAAACAAGGTGTGATTTAATAAATATTGCGCTGTCTCTTTATTTTTCAGTAAGTTGATAATTCCTAAATACGATTAAACAATTACACAAAAAACAGTTAAACAATTAAGTCTAAACAGGGTCAACGCATTTAAAATCCAAGTATTTTCATAAAAAAATCGTCATCCCAACCAGCCATAAGTCTTTTACTTACTAGACTTGCTTTGACTGTGTTTTCTTTTTTCAATAAATTTAAAGCAAATTTTTGACCCGAGCGAAGCGAACAGATAAACTCCTATAAAAAAATAAAAAAGAGTGAATAATCAATGAAAAAAATTGAGCCGCCTTAGATTTTCTTTTTCTTTGGTAATCTTCTCCGAAAGTCATATCTAAAGTCCAATGAAGCGAGTTCTCAACTCCCCAATGTTGCCGTATATAAGAATTATAATTCTCTGCTTTGTCCAATAAACTACTGATGTAGTAACGTTCTTCAGTCGTTTTTTTTTCGTTAACTTCTCTTGCAGATGTTATTTTTACAAGGCTCTTTATTATTTTCGAGTATGTTTTTTGTGACTAATTTTTCATTTAAAATTGTCATAGATAATAGTGGTAATATGATAATTAATGCTAAAATTATTTTGCTTGTTTTTTTCATGATATTGTTTTATTTGTGATGTTTTTATTAAAAAAGGAACTCAATAAAATTTTAGAGAAACTTCTATTCTTTGAGAATACAAAAATATTAAAATACACTATTTTTTCGATAAGTAAACTTCTGAAATGACGTTATGGACTTCTGAATATGATTAAAATAGTTTCTGATTCTAAATTTTGAGAATCTATATGTCTTCTCTTTGAATCTCTGTAAAATAACCTTTATCTTTGCAGTTATGATTAAAGAAATGCAATTTCGGTTACCTCTAAAAGAATCTAAAGATGAAAATATCTTAAAACGAAAAGTTGCACATTATTTAAGTATTACTTTAAGTGATATTACAGCTATAAAAATACTAAGAAAAAGTATAGATTCTCGTAAACCTAAGATAGTTATAAATTATAAACTAAAGATTTACATTAATGAAAAAGTAGAAGAAAAACCAAATTATATTTTTGAATATAAAGATGTTTCTAAAGCAAAAGAGGTTCATATAATTGGTTTTGGCCCAGCAGGAATGTACGCTGCGTTGCGCTGTTTAGAATTAGGTTTTAAACCAATAGTTTTAGAACGTGGTAAAAATGTAAAAGACCGAAGACGTGATTTAAAAGCAATAAATCAAGATCATTTTGTAGATGCAGATTCTAATTACTGTTTTGGTGAAGGCGGCGCAGGAACCTATTCTGACGGAAAACTATATACACGTAGTTTAAAACGTGGCGATGTTAGAAAAATATTTGAAAACCTAGTGTTTCATGGCGCAACCGAACAGATTTTAATTGACGCACATCCACATATTGGTACAAATAAATTACCAAAAGTGGTTCAAAATATACGTGAAACTATTTTAAAATTTGGTGGAGAAATCCATTTTGAATCTCGTGTAGTTGATTTTATTATTAAAAACAATGCTTTAAAATCTATAGTTCTAAAAAACGGAAATGAAATGACTGTAAATGCAGTTATTTTAGCAACTGGTCATTCGGCTAGAGATATTTACGAATTGTTGCATAAAAAAGAAATTGCTTTAAAAGCGAAATCTTTTGCTATGGGAATCAGAATTGAACATCCACAACAAATAATTGATTCTATTCAATACCATTGTAAAGGCGAACGTAACGAATTATTACCAGCAGCAAGTTATAGTTTGGTACAACAAGTAAATGGTCGAGGTGTTTATTCTTTTTGTATGTGTCCTGGCGGTTTTATTGTGCCTGCAGCAACAGCAAATGGTGAAATTGTGGTAAACGGAATGTCACCTTCCAAAAGAAATAATCTGTTTGCAAACTCCGGAATTGTAGTCGAAATTAATGCCGAAGAAGATTTAAAAAAATACGAAGAGTTTGGTGTTTTAAAAGGTTTGCAATTTCAGAAAGATTTAGAACGTTTAGCATTTACTTCAGGTGGAAGAACACAAACTGCTCCTGCTCAAAGATTAACCGATTTTGTAGAAGGTAATTTGTCGGCTTCTTTAAATACTACTTCGTACCAACCTGGATTAAAATCTGCGCCTTTACATTCATTATTACCAAAATTAATTGGTTCTCGATTACGAAAAGGTTTAAAAGTATTTGGTGAAAAAATGGACGGTTTTTATACCGAACAAGCAAATGTTATTGGTGTGGAATCTCGTACTTCTTCGCCTGTAAATATACCTAGAAAAGATAGTTTGGAGCACATTCAAATTAAAGGTCTTTTCCCGTGTGGTGAAGGTGGCGGTTATGCTGGTGGCATAATTTCTGCTGCAATGGATGGCGAACGTTGTGCAGAAGCAGTTGTTAAATCTTTGAAATAGGTTCAGTTTCTATTCTTTAACAGTCCTACTATAAGTTATTTGTGTTCTCAGGAAATAATTTTAACATTGTCTTATAATTTCAAATTTAAATATGAAAATATTTAAATTTTAAAAAAATAAGGGTTTCACTTTTAGAGAAAAACCCTACTAAAAAGTAAAATGTGATTAAATAAAGCTTAACTTTTAAAAATCAAATTTATATTTAATACCTGCTAAAACTTGTAATCCATAAACTTCAAAACCTGTATATTTTTGATAATCGGAATCTAATACATTATTTGCATTGGCAAAAGCGGTTAATCTATCGCTAAAGTTATAGCCAAAATTAAGGTTTAAATCTATGTAACTTTTATTGGTAACTTCGGTTTGTGTTGTACCAAATGTAGAAATAAATTCATCTTTTCGTTCGCCTACAAAGAAAATATTTGCACCTGCATACCATTTTTGTACATTATATTTTGCAAATATAGTTGCCTGTATGGTTGGTAAATTCCATGCCTGATCTTGTATTGTATTATCATAAGAATTGAATTGTACATTACCTCCAAAATTTAATTCTTTAGAAAAATCAATGGCAATTTCACCAAAAACACCTAAAGTTTTTATGTCATCATAAACAACCGAAAACGAATTGGCGAATTGATAATTTTCTACTGGTATTCTGTTTGAAAAATCGGAATTTAATTTGAATAATGCTTTTGCTTCTTCATTTTTATAGGAAGCATTTACATTATAAGAAATATTAGAAGCTAATTTACCTTTTGCACCAAATTTAGCATTAAATTTTTCGTTTGTTCTACCAATATTTAATGTTGGTGAAACAAACGGATTTTCATCTGTAAAACTCTTATACGAATGTTGCTGTAAATCACCAGTAAAACCAGCATAAATAATCATCACATCTGTAATTAATTCATAAGTAGCATTAATATTAGGGTAGATAAAAAATTCGCTTTTTTGGTTATCTTCGGTTGCTGCAGAATATACTAAATTTGCTCCTAAACCGATGGTTAAATAATCACGAATTATTTTAAACGTTGGACTAGCGCCAATATTAAAATAACCATATTTTAATTCGTTTGCTATAGTATAATCTCTCTCAAATTTTCCGCTAATAAATTCTAATCTAAAATCGGTTTTTATTAATTCTGAAGAAATAGGTATTTCAAACGTTGGTTTTGCTAAAAAATGAAATTCCGAACTACTATAATTATCATTAAATATGTTAACATCTAGATCTACTCCTTTAAAAAAAGATTCGTAATAGGTTAAATTTCCTCCTAAATTAATGTTGCCATAAGTTTGTTTTGGATCTAATGCTGCGAGTTTAGCAGCCGATATAATTGGTGCATTTATACCATACCAATTGTATTTTTGAAAATGATAACCGCCATTTATTTTCCAGTCAAAATCTCTATTAGATTCTTTATAAAATAAGTCAATTTTTGCATCTATAAAATCGGAATCTACCAATGCATCTACAGCACCATTTGAAGATAAGAAATTTAACAAAACGCCAAAATCATTATCTCTTGTAGTAGAATTATGCACAAAGGCCTCAAATTTTGGTGTCATAAGATTTCCAAAACCTGCACTTACGTAGTTATCATAAATATGTTCTTTTTTCTTTCTAGCAACTCCTTTTGCTTTTCCTTTTGAAGCCACAAATGTTGACGCAACAGGCGCAGAACTTATAGAATATTCTACCGTTCTTTTCTCTTGTATTGCGTCATTGCCTTGCACCGGATTTTTCTTCACCTTAAAAGCATCTTTAATTTTTGGTGTGTATGGTTTTACAATGTTTACTTCTTCTGTACCGATAGAGTCTTTTTTGACTTCTTGGGAAAAGATGGTTATGGTAAAGAAAATTGTTAGAATTATTATGGTGTATTTCATGTTTTTATTTTTTTATGTCACGCAGAACTCGCAGATTTCACAGATTTGTGTGGGTTTTTTATCGCAAACTTGCAAGGTTTTTGTTTCGCGTAGAACTCACAGATTTCACGGATTTATTCTGTGTTTTCTGTGGGTTCTGTGTGCTAAATCATTCAGGTATTACAGACTCATTAGTCTTCGCTTGTTCTGTTTTTATTTTTTGTAATTCGGTTTCTGCTTCTGCAACAGTTTTTTTGTGTTGTTCTTTATCTTTATAATTTTTAATTACGGTTTCTAAAATTAAGGTTGCTTGGTAAGCGTCTTCTAAACCGTAAAAGTTTTTTGCCATAATGACCAAACCACTAACTCCCCAAAATTTGTATGTAGAATATTCAGACGCTAATATTTGTACTTGTTTGTTTGAGTTTTTATAATCACCATCTTTATTTTTAAAATAGGCATCATAATAAATTGCTTCTGCTTTAAGTTCGCCTTGTGCAGTTAATGAAACTTCTTGGTACGCAGTTCTTGCTTTTTCTAAGTTTTCTGTTTTAATTGCGGCTCTGGCAATGATTATTTTAGCATCGGTTTTAATTCTGTCTTCTAAATTGGTATTTAGTAAAATCTTTTCCGCGAAAGCGACCGCCTTTTCATAATTTTCTAACTGATAATTACCTTTCATTAAATTACTTTGTGCGTATAAAATATTTTGATCTGTTTTAGCTTCGGATTCTAAACGCTCTAAAACAGGTATTGCATTTACCCAATCTTGTGTTTTTAGTAAAACTTGCGACAAACGTGTTAAAGATTGTTCGGTATATTCGTTGGGTTCTTGGTTATTTATATACTGATAATGTGGTTTTGTTAAATCGAATTTTTGGTCACTATAATACATTTCCGCTAGGTTAAAATGCGCTTGTAAAGCATTTAATCCGTTAGGGAATTGAAGTAAATATTTCTTAAATCCTGCAATAGCTTTTTTCTTGTTATTTTGCTGAAATTGTAAATCTGCTGCTTCATAAGTGTCGTTATCTAATTCTGTATCAGTCACTTCTATAAAATCTATGCCTTGAATCCAAGCGGCATACTCATCTACTCTACCTAAATTAATATAAATTTGTCTTGCATTATTTACCGCTTGCCTTGCTTCGGGTCTGTTTTTATAATCTTTTACAATTTGCTTATATTTTACTAATGCTTTTTCGCCTTGTTGCGAATTAAAATAAATTAAACCTTGCTTTAATAATGCTTTTGGTACTAATGGTGATTTACGATGTTTGGTCACTACATTTTGATAGGCATCAATGGCATTTTGATCTTTACGTGCTTTTTTATAGGCATTTCCTAAATTAAAATATGCTTCATCTCTTAATTTTGATTTTTTATAGGTACTTAAAAAAGTATTTAGATTTTCTATTTTTTTGGTATTTCTACCAACAAAGCCGTAAGAAATTGCTTTTTGAAACTGTGCGTAATCTAAATTTTTACCTTTATTTTCAATTACTTTATTGTAGGTTTCTAGGGCTTTCCAATAATCACTTGTTATAAAATACGAATCTCCTAAGCGTGAAAAAGCATCGTTGGTTCGGTCGGATTTTACGGAATTAGTTGTGTAGTTTTTAAAATGTTGAATGGCATTTTCATAATTTTTCAATTTAAAATTAACATAACCTAAATTGTAATCTAAGTCCTTAAATTCTGGTGTTTCGGTTGCTTTTTCAAGGGAAGAAAATTTAGTAAAACCAATTTTTGCTTCTTCAAAATTATTAATTAAATAGTTACTTTCTGCTTTCCAGTAGGTTGCTCTTGCTGTAAAAATAGGGTCTTTTTTTTCTTTTAATGATGTGTTGAATAAAGCGATTGCTTCTACATAATTGGTTTCATTAAATAATTGCAATGCACGATAAAATGCTACTTTTTGCAAAACCTCTTTGGACTTTTTATCGTTCTTTTTCTTTAATAATGTTAATGCGCCAACATAATCTTTAGAAGTCACATAACTGCTTATTAATAAATCGTTTATTTTTTCTTTATTTTCAGATTTAGGGTATTGTGCTAAATATTCGGTTAAAATATCAGGTACAGATTTATACGGATTACCAATTTCGTAACTCAATTTCGCATAATTTAACCAAGCATCTTTTTTAATGGTATTGCTATGATCTAATTCTATTGCATTTTTAAATGCTGTTAATGCTTCTTGTTTTTTATCTGTTTTTAGATAACAATCGGCTATTTGATAGGAAGCATTTTGTGAAACTGCCGATTTTCCACCAATAATTTTGTTAAATTGTAAAATGGCATTTTCGTAATCGTTTTGTTTGTAATATGCGTAACCTAATTGGTAATAATCTGTGTTATTCCATTTGCCACGTTTGCCTTTGTAATTTTTTAAATGGGGAATTGCTTTGGCATATTTTTCTAAATTAAAATAACTTTCGCCTATAATTTTAGAAACATCAGAAATTTGTTTTCTGTTAGCACTTTGTAAAAATGGTTCGGCAATATCTATCGCTTCTTGAAATTTACCTAACTTAAATTTGATATTTGCTTTAAAATACGGAATGTCTTTTCCTAATTGGGTGTTATTTTCTACTTGACCTAAATATTTATCTGCATTGTCAAAATCGTCTTGTTGATAAGCCATAAAACCATAATAATATTTTGCTTGCGCGCCATATTTTGGTGAATCTAATAAAGTTGCAAAATAGTTTTTGGCTTTTTTGTAATTCTTCGCTTTAAATAATGCGTAACCGTATTTAAAATTAAAATCTTCTTCTTGTCTTCTAGTCAAACTTTTGGTGTCTAAATTTTCAAACCATTTTAAGGCATCGTTATATTTACCATTATCGTAATAATAATTACCTACATCTCTAAAAGCGTCGTTTCGTTTAATGCTAGTTGGGTAGTTTTGTACAAAATCTTGCATCAATGCACCGCCATTTCTGTCGTTTAACCGTAAGGAAGCGAAAGCGATATAATAATCGCAGGTTGCTTTGTTTTCGGAATTATCAGGAAACTGGTTTCTTACTTTAGAAAACAATTGCTTTGAAGCCATATAATCACGACTTTTATATAAGTCGATTGCATGATTAAAATCTTTTAGATTATTGGTATAAATGTCGGTTTTTTGTGCAAATAATTGACTTACAAAAAGTAATGTTATAGCAACAAATATTGTTTTAGTACGAATCATAATTTCTACGGATTATCTTCAAAAATAGAAAGACTTTAAGTACTAACGTAAAAAATTAATTTGAATTGTTAACAGAGTTGTTAAAGTGTAAGGACGTTTTGTAAAAGGTCTTTACACACACCTGCTTTTTTGTTTTGCGCACAGATTTTTAATTTAAAATTTAGATTATGACTACTATCACTATACAAAAAGACATAAAATTACCAAAAACTAAATTTAAAACGATTGAAGAATTGTTAAAAGCACTTAAAAAAATTGCTCCTTTAAAATTTTATCAAGAAGATGCGTCTAATTTTTCTGAAAATACATTGCAAAAAATTGAAAACTCTAAAAATAATCCTAATAGAAAACTTACAGATTTTCAAGGATGAAGGTATTTGAAGAAGAAGGTGTTGTTGCATATATAAAAAACGAAATATTATAAAACCATATTTGAAAGCTAAACAATATATGGAATTAGGTTTTTACGATTCGATTGATTTACGAAAACGGAAGTCTAAAAGCGAAGGTGTTTTTTATTTTAAAATCAATAAAAAATTTAGAGCAATTGGTTATATTGAAAATAAAACAGATTTTATAGTAACTGAAATATCTGATCATCAGCAATTTTAAAATATGTTTTTGAGGTTTAAACGTAAGTTTTTATAGATAATTTTATTAATGTAATTTAAGATTTACCCGTTTGTCATTTCGTAAAGATAAGCTCTTAAAAAGAAAAAAATGCAAATCTAAAGGACAGTCCCGAGACTTCAGGAGAAATAGCTGTCCAAAATGACATTCGTTTTTAATTCCACTATTCCGAGACTTCGGGAGTAGTAGAACCCAAAAAAAACTTTTATTTTTCTAAAAAGTATATTTTTAGTATACTTTATTTACCTTTGCACTTTAAATACATTTAAAATGATAGCACAAAATATATTTTTAGGAATAATTGGTCCTCAACAATTAATAATAATCTTAGTGGTAGTTTTATTGTTTTTTGGAGGTAGAAAAATACCAGAATTAATGAAAGGTCTTGGCGGTGGAATTAAAGAATTTAAATCTGCTGTTAAAGAAGATGAAGAAAAAGTAGAAAAAGAAAAATAAAAGGTATTAAACACCTCGGGGCAAACCCTGAACCCAATAATAGTAACGAAGTGTCGGGAGACCCAAGAATCGAGGTATTAAACCAATATCCCGATGAAAAAGCGGGATTAGTTCGATTTATCAAGCCAAAGGTATGACTAACTAAAAAATTAAAAATAATTTTTTAGAGTCTCACGAATAAACCTTTTAGTTAACATTAGATCATTTTATATAATAAATCAGGGTTTCACTTAAAGTGAAACCCTGATTTCTTTTAATTCACAACATGATTTTTAATTGCTATGAAGTGAAACTTAAATTATTCTTTTAATTTGTTTTTCTCTTCATTAATTTTATTAGCAGCAACCATACCTGTAACAACATCAGTTAACATGTTACTTGCGGCATTTGGATTGTTAGGTAACAAAATTAAATTAGAACCAGATTTAGAACCAATACTTTGTAAAGTATCATAATGTTGTGTTACAATAATTAAAGCAGATGCTTCTTGCGAATTAAT
>CAYQTF010000070.1:8447-13545 GCA_964420345.1 uncultured Flavobacteriaceae bacterium | reverse complement strand
TTGGAATTATAAAATAACACCCAAAATGTAATGTTTATTTTTTAACAGTTACTTACTATAAAGTGTTAAATATTTAAATTACATATATCTTATTATGTGATGAGTATTCGTATTTTAAATATTTTAAAATATATTAAATTAAATCAATGTGTAACTAATTATTGTGTGACATTTTAAAAGTTTGGAAATTATGAGAAATATTATTTTATTATTACTATTGTTAAGTGGCGTTTTATTTAATTACGCACAAAAAGAAGTTATTCCGACTTGTGGAACTGATTTTTTACATTTAAAACAACTAAATGAAAAGCAAAATTATCAACTAAAATTTGAAGGTAGTAGTTTAAAATGGCAAGAATATGCTTTAAATTATGCTAATAAATCACAAAATAGAGAAATACCTGAAGATGGCGTTACTTTATCCGTAGTTTTTCATGATATAACAAGCAATATTAGTGTACCTAATTTAGTTACCACAGATATTGATGGTTATCAATATATTTTAGATGCTTTAGATGGTTATTTTAATCCTAATGATAGTGACACAAATGTAGATCCAAATATTCCAGCAGACCAACCCAATAATTCTTTTATAAATTTTTGTTTGGCAAAAAAAGATACTAATGGTGATGCTTATACTTTAGATGATTCTTATGATGTTAATCCGATTTCTGGAGCGTTAGACAATACAGATCAAAATCAAATAACTAGTATAGTGGAAACTACAACTACACCTATAAATAGATTTCCTACAAACCGTTACATTAATATTTATATTGTTGATGATATTGTAGGTCGTGTTGCAGGTTTTGCTTTTATGCCTTCTTCTCATGGTGCATCTAATGATGGCATTTATATTGAAAGACAATGGTTATTAGATAATTCTTCTTTAGATGACAGCATTAAAGTTTTAGTACATGAAATGGGGCACTATTTAGGTTTATTTCATACTTTTCAATATACTTTTTGGCATACAGAGAGTAATAGTTGCGATGAAAATTATAATTGCTTAAATGATGGAGATATGGTTTGTGATACTGCACCACATACAAACCCATTAAACCAAGACCCTATTGGTAATTGTACAACTAATGTTGCAAATGTTTGTGAAAATTTATCTGAACCCGTAATTACAGACGGAACCCATCCTGTCGACCAAAGTGTAGGACCAATTCATAATTTTATGAACTATATAAATAGTATTTGTCAAACAGAATTCTCTGCAGGACAAATATTAAGGATGCAATTTATAGTTGATCCCATCGGTGGTGTTAGAAGTTCTTTATTAGGACAAACCGAATGTGTTGAATGTATAGATTTTAATGGTTGTGAGTTCAACATTGAAACATCTATACCATTAGAGGATAGCCCTAATATTATACAGGGAAATTCTGTTTTATTTATTGCAAATCAAAATTGTGATTACAATGATATTGCGTTTACTTGGGAATTATTTTTATTAAATGGAAACGAAAGTACTATCACTAATTTTTCTAATGAAGACACCGCTAGTTTACAAATTGGAAATTATCATTTAATATTAACTGCTACAGATAATAATATAAACGAGTGTTTTGAAGTAGAAGTATATTATTTTACTATTATTCCACAAGCTGGGACGTGCAATTTAGTATTGCCTGTAGACGATAATGACTGGGGAAATTGGAATAGGATTTCATATTCAGACAATAAATGGGTTACACCTCTTCCTGGAGATGAAGATGCTATATTTGATGGACCTGGTTTCGAATTAATAAATGTTGTGCCTGGCACACCTATATTAAGTGACCCAAATTTTAATACCATTGCATTGCCAATTGATGCTGACATTTCTAGTGTAATTAGAGTAGGGAGAGAGTATAGTGTAAATCCAAGTGGTGGAGATAGAGCACATTACGTCCAAATAACAATACCCGTATCTAATGATAATTGTAAATTTAAAATATGGTATTTGGGTGGTACAAATGCAACAGACCCTGATAAAATAGCCCCACTATTTTATAAACCATTGGGTAATTCTGAAAATGATGCTGCATTTGGTTGGTTAAATGAATACAATTATAACAGTAGAGTTTTTACTTTAGATTCAAATCTACACAATTCAACAATTGGTTCTAGTTATAATTCGGGTAATAATGTAAATATTAGTACAGAGTATAATGTGTTTAATAAGAATGATATGGTTACATTAAAATTAAATGATAACTCTGTTTATGATGGTGGAAATTTTAATAAGATGACTTCTTGGAATAGTAAAGAATTAGATTTTAGTGAATTTGCATCTCTAAATCCAGATGCTACAACAATTACGTTAACTTTTTTTTCACATGCTAATGGAAATGCTAATGGTTTACAAAATGCGTATGCTTATTTTGGAATTGAATGCTTGGGCGGAGGAATACCAAATAATATTAATTTAGAAATACCTGATATATCAATACCTTGTGATATTTATAATAATTCTATTTCGGTTAAATTTCCTCTTCCAAATTTAGATTATTTATTATATGGGTATAGAACTCATTTAAATTATATACAAACCTATAAATTTAGAAATTTAAATGTATATATAAAAAATAACGATGGCACTTGGCCAGTAATTGAGCATAATTCGTCTATTACTAGTACTTTGACAGGAAAAATCATCATTTACCCAAACGATATGGATATGAACTCTCAAAATTATACTGTACCTTTTAGGGATATTAAAGTTGTTTATACTACACTAAATGGAGTGCAAGAAGATGTGTTTAGAGTTTATTTAGGGTATAATAATAATGAACTATTTTGTTCAACAGGAGATGAAAGATCACCGATTGCTACTTCTAACCCACCAAATTTAGGTTTTAATGATGCTAATATGAGTATTACGGGTAAGTTTGTAGTTTGTGATTATTCAGACTTACCAGCACCTTTATCATTAACACCAAGTTGTATTGAAGATATTGATGATGCTTTTATAATTTATGAATGGAGTGGTACCTATGCTAATGATATTGAGCAAATGAGTAATTTGCCTTTTGATGTTAGTGATAATCTAACATTAGCAAATTTTAATCTTAGTGGTAGATTTAATTATCGTAGAGGTACGTTTTTTGAGGACCCATATTGTTTAGTACCAAAAAAGAAACAAAGTGAAAATTTTGTAATTTATAATTTAAGTTATATGAATTTTAATTCTAATTCACAAGTTACAGATGTTTGTTATGATGTAGATATAATAAATTCTGATTTAATAAATATTAAATTATTTAATGCAGAAGTTTTGAGAAGTTCAAGTAGTATAATACCTAATGAATTTGGAACAGATGTTTTTCCTAATGGTATTGTAGAAGCTTTTAGTAATAATGAATTACAATTTACTTTATTTGACCCTAGAGATACAAGTACGGGTGTTTCTGGTCAAGATTTTGGACCTACTATAAATTATAACTTTAGCGGTCAAATAATCACTTCTAATGATATTGACGCAGAAAATTATACAGATGCAAATGGTAATATAGTAAATTCAAATTTTGGTGAATTAAATTTTTGGTTTAGAAATGAAGACCCAACAAATTTAGGAACATCACTATTTATACCAGATACCCAACCCCATAACTTTTCTATACAATTACACATAACAGGTACTTATGGTGGTTGTGCTATTGATAGAATAGTGCCACTTACAAGTTTTAATATGAGCAAGTCTGCCATAGGTGGAGAAATAACCTATGATTGTAATGATAGAACAATATATAATAATGATACTGTTTCTAATTACACACATTCTGAATATCATTGGGAATATGCAAATAATAGTGCTGAATCATTTATACAAATAGCAGATGAGACTAGTGAAGATTTATCTTTAGAAAATTATTATTTATTGTCTGACCCATTATTTATTAGAAGAGTTTCGTTTATACCAGCACCTCTAGATTGTGAAAGTATAGATTATAGCAATGTAGTTGAAATATTTTTGCCTCCATCTGTTCCAGAAGTAGCGGTTTTGCAAGCCACTTGTAGTACACCAAGTAGTGTAACTTTAAGTTTTCCTGATGGTACTTGGACTATACATAGTATATTTAATGGTGGAAGTCCAACAGTAGAAATAGCAGATTTTGTAGGTTCTAGTTATATACTTAATGATTTAAGTTCAGGAACTTATAGTTTTATTATTACTAATGATATGGTTTGTACGTCTGACTCTACAGATGTAATTACTATTGATATTTCACCTGTATTGCCAGATACACTTGTACTTAATGCTATTTGTAATGGAAACGTAGGTTCTATAGAAATTGTATCACCTTTAGGTTCACAATATGAATATTCTGTAGATGGTGTTAATTACCAAACTACGAACATTTTTGATGATTTACCAGATGCTAATTATATTGTCTACATACGTCTTATTGGTTTTGAAGATTGTATATTTAGTGTTGTTACCAGTTTAAATTGTACCTGTGAAGATCCACCTACATTACAGTTGGGAGCATCTTCTGGTAATATTTGTGGTCTAGAAGCAGTAACGATTGAAAACAATTTATTTGGAGGTAGTGCTACTAATGTAAGTATTACAACAAATGGAGATGGTATAGTTACACCAATGACCACAACAAATAACACTTTTGATTTTATTTATACGCCTACAATTAATGACGTAGGTAATACCGTATTAATCACGGTTACTACGGATAATCCACAAGGAGCACCATGTGAAGAAGCCAATGCAACATATAGTTTAGAGGTTAATCCAGAGGCTACAATACAGTTAGGTGCTGTAACACAACCACCATGTGGTGCTAATACAGGTAGTATAGAATTAATAAACCTACCAACAGATGGTTGGACAATAACAATGAATCCTACTGGAGATATTACAACAGGAAGTAGTGCAAGTACTCTTTTTGAAAATTTATCTGCTAATACTTATAGTTTTGTTGTTAGTAATTCTTTTGGTTGTACTAATGAAATAATAGCTGTTGTAATTAATGCAGGTTTAATAATACCAGATGTTCCAGAAGTAGCGGTTTTGCAAGCTACTTGTAGTACACCAAGTAGTGTAACTTTAAGTTTTCCTGATGGTACTTGGACTATACATAGTATATTTAAT
>CAYQTF010000070.1:0-8347 GCA_964420345.1 uncultured Flavobacteriaceae bacterium | reverse complement strand
TATTATTACTAATGATATGGTTTGTACGTCTGACTCTACAGATGTAATTACTATTAATAATTTAACAATTATTACCCCAATTTTTAATTTACCATCATCTACCTGTGGTACTTTGCCATTACCGATATTACCTGCCGTTTCAGATAACGGCGTAACTGGCACTTGGAGTCCTGCACTAGTAGATACTGAAATAAGTGAATATACATTTACTCCAGAAACGGGACAATGTGCTATAAATTATGATTATAATTATACACATATACCATTATGTAATGTTACTTTAACTTGGGGAGAAGATGTAAGTTGTCAAGTTGGTACAGCACCAGAAATAAAGCCATTTGAAACTATAGAAGATGGCCCTTGTATTAGAGTTTGTGAAAACACCACTATTAATTATGAATTAGAAGGTAATATAGGCAATATTGTAAGTACCCAATGGAATGTATTAGGCGGTACTATTTTAAACCAAAGTAATACTACTTGTACTATTGCTTGGGATAATGCGCCATTTAGTCATATAAATGTAATTATTTTGTATGATACAGGTATGACCATTACTTTTGATAGATGTATTGAAAAAGTAGCCGCACCAAATGCCTTGTTTGGTATTATGCCAGATATTAATGCCGCCACAATTACGGTTTGTCAAGGTAGTCCGATAATTTTTGAGAATTTAACTACTACAAATGATGGTCATGAGAGTACTTATTATAACTGGGATTTTGGAGACAACACTTATTCAAATGAATTTGAGCCAACACATGTTTATGAAAATACAGGAACTTATGAAGTTACTTTAACTGCATTTAATGGTTGTAATTGTGTGGGTACTTATTCCATGGAAGTTATTGTAGAAGAATCTAATATAATAATTAAATGCCCAAGTATGGCATGTGAAGGAGATCGATTAAATTATAGTGTTGATTCAAGTTTAAGAGAATGTGATGTAAGTTGGAAAGTTGATGGTGGTGAAATTGTTTGGACAAGTGAAGATGGCACAGAGATAAGTATTATTTGGAATCGTGTGGATTCAGATGGTTTTGGTTACGTTACTGTAAGCGCAGAAAGATGTTTTAGATGTAGTGTAACAGCAAAAATACCAGTGGTAAAAAATCAAGGTCGCGTTGTTGGAGAACGTACAATTTGCCAAAACACACAAGGTTTATATAGTTTACCACAATGGGCAACTACCGATTTTAATTGGATCTTAGATGACCCCGATGGTACAGGTGCAGCATTATACCCAACCATTAATAGAAATGAAATTATTATACAAGCAAATAAACCTGGTAAAATATATTTAAGTGCTACTTATTATAATACCCTATTAGGTTGTGGTGGTAGCACAAGACCAATGCAAATAGAAATATTACCTGCTATGCAATTGATAACAGAAGATAGTTTTTGTACCAATACCCCTGCAATTTTAGAATTTGAAACCTTAGATGGTCATGCAGTTACAGATGTAACTTGGGAAATATTAGGACCAGATGGTTATCATGAAAATGGTAATGGTACACCTATAAATATTACATTTACCGAAGAAGGAATCTATGCTATTTACGCCTCTTCTACGGAGTATTGTTTGGATGTTATACCAACCATACGGGTTAATAAATCGCCAGATGCACCAACGGAAATTATAAATGAAGATCTACCTATATGTTCAGGAGTACCTGCAAGTTATAGTGTAGTTGTACCAGCAAATACTACAGCACATTGGTTGGTAGATGGTGGCACCATACTTGGATCTGATTTAGGCGATAGCATTACCGTTAATTTTGAAACTATTGTACCGCCAGATGGCTATACCGTAAGTGTATGGTTTGAGGAAGAAGGTTGTAATTCCGATATATATACCGTAGTTCTAACAACAGAAAACCCAAATTTAGATATGCCACAAGGCGACACTAGTTTGTGTGGTAGTACTATGGCAACCTATAGTGTACTTGCCATAGATGTAGATAATTATGTTTGGACTATTAGTCCAGAAAGTGCAGGTAGTGTACAAGGTGGTCAAAATACAAATGAAGTTGTTATTTTATGGAACCAACCTGCAAGTACCATAACTGCTAACGTAACGGTAACGGTAAGAAAATGTGGTATGAATTATGCCGAAACTTTAGAAAACATACAAATTTTAAGCCAACCTACACTTACCAATACATCAGACTTAGAAGTATGTACCAACCAAAATTATACTGCGAGTTTTAATTTAGGTGCAGGTTTTAGTATTGACCAAGTAATTTGGGACTTTGGGGATAATACGCCATTGGTAACTAATAATTTAAGTAGTTTAAGTCATGTATATCATGACCCATTAGAAAACGAAACTACTTATACCGTTACCGTAACTGTGTTGTCTAATGAATGTACAGCACCCGCTGTTTTAACTTTTGATATATTGGTATCGCCAAGTCCAATTATTTCTATTACACCAACCTATATTGACTTTTGTTTAATAGATGAAAGTACTATAGATATAGCAGTAAACCAACAAGGAGGTTTTGCAGGTACAGAAACCATACAATGGTATAAAGATGGTTCGCCAATATTTGCCCCTAACCCATATACGATTACAGACGATGGTGCAAACCATAGTTATTACGCTAAAGTTACTAACGAATTTAATTGTACCTCACAAACAGAAATCGTAACTGTTATTAGCGACTGTGGTGGTGATGGTGTTGGTTGCGATATTGGTATTGATCTGCCAGCAATAGAGGCTGCTTATGACCTATTAGACTGTAATACCGTACATGTTTACCCAAGTTCTTTACCAGCAGTACCTGTGCCAACTTCTGTAAGTTGGAATACTAACGACCTACCTGCTGATGCTATAATAACCCAGACAGGTTACCATTTAAACATTGCTAATTTAGACGTAGGTAGTTATACCTTAATACTTAGTGCAAGTTATGAAAATGCTGCAGGCGAACAATGTACTACGCACGATGCGGTACAAGTTATTGTACCTTACGAAGCAGGTTTAAAATATGAAGTAAGTTGTAATGATAATAATACCTATACGATTACTTTGTTAGACCACTCTGTTTTTTACCCAAGTACCCAATACCAACATGTTAATTTTAGTATAGATGGTGGTGTAACGTGGTTTAACAGTACCGAAATTGGTGGTATTAAACAACGTACTTTTACCTTAAATGCTAACAATAGTTACCAAGTGGGCATACAAATAACGCATACTAGTTACCCAACTTGCGAAAAAATTATAGATTTAGCACTACCAAGCACACCAAATGCAAATTTTACTGTAGATACTAATACTTGTGAAAACTATGCTATACAGTTTACACCAGCTATTATTGACCCTAATTTACAGTATCGTTGGGATTTTGGAGATGGTGCTATTAATCTACAACCAGCACCAGTTAGGGTTTACGATACTTTTGGTAATTATTTTGTATCCCTAACCATTACCAACCAATACGGTTGTTCTAATACATTTGCACAGCAAATTGAGGTAGTGCCAAAAGATATTAGAGGAGAATTAATAGTAACAGATGCCTGTGAAGGTGAAACGATTACTATTAATTATGTCCCAGTATCAGGTAGCGACCCTATTGACGAATTTATATGGTTCCATAATTCGGCAAGTAATCCAATACCAGGCGAAACATCCTCTAGCATTACCGTTAGTGAAAACGGTCAATACTTTATATATGCACAAAGTGATTTAGGTTGTTGGGAATATGAAATTTTCTCTACAAGTGTTGGTTTTATTCCAACACCTTCATCACCTATGGTTACAGGACCGAGTAGTGCTTGTTTAGATAGTAACATTATATTAACGGTACCAAGTACCAATAGTTTAAATTATACTTGGGCATTAAATGATACTGCTCACCCAGAGTGGGACGGTTTAAACGAAATTGATTATACGCCAACCACAAGTGGTAATCAACTCTTTGAAGTTTTTGCAAGCACTACTGGTGACGCTGTTTGCCAAGGACCAAGCAGTACTTTTGAGGTTTTTGTGTTTGATGCTTTAGACCGACCAATACTAGAAATTACTAGTGTAGGTTGCGACCCTTATTTTGTAAAACTAGAAGTTAGTAATCCGCAGGCAGGTATAAATTATTATTGGTCTAACGGTACTACAGGAACAGATACTATTATAACCCATGATGGCCCGATTGAGGTTAGAGCAGAAGCGAATGGTTGTACGATAACCAGTCAAATCAATTTACCAATAGATTTACATAGTTTGGCATGGACTTTCCCAAGAGGTTGTTATGGTGTTTGTGATGAAAAGTTTTTTGACGATAAATATTTAATTGGCCCTTTAGGTTTGTATAGAAGTTGGTCTTGGTTAGAAGATGCGCATGATGCGTTAACAGGTGTTAATACGGTTGCACCGTTTATTGATTTACGTATTGGTCATGATTATCAACTCAAATTAAAAACAGATTATTGTGTAGCGAAGTTTGAAAATTTAAACTTATTTAGTCATAGAAGTTGTGAGAAATGTGATTTTGATATTGCAGTACGAAGTATAGAAAGCATTGTATTAGGAGGTGTAAAAGTGTATAAGGTAGATTTAAACTTAATAAACTTAAGTGGTAGTGTATTAACCGTGAATTTAAGTGCGCCAAATTTAGAAGGTTATTTTGTAAGTAGTGCGCATACCTTAGCAGTAGGTATTACTAACCGTATTTTATACTTCTACCCAACCAATGGTTTTGAAGGTGGTTCTGTAGATGTTATGGTAGAAGGTGTTAATGATGCAGGTCATTGTTCTAATAGAGAACGTATTGTTTTCCCCGATTTAAGAACAAGTAATGTTGTTGTTACTACAAACACCTTATTATTAGTACCTAACCCTGCTAATAATAAAACAACAGTAGTGTACGATATTAAAACCCAAGGTGTTTTACATTTAAAGTTATCCGATTTATTGGGTACAACATATCATACACAACTATTAGAAAATACCCAAGGAACTTATCTTTTAAATTGTACTAATCTCGCTTTAGGTGTTTATGATGTAAGTATTATACAAAATGATAAAGTAGTAAGTCATCGTAAATTAATAATTAAATAATAAATATTTAGATATGCAAACAAAAATAAAAGTTTTAATCATAGTGATTTTATTAAGCACAAATATACAAGCCCAAGATTGGCAGTGGATTAGGGATGGAGGTAGTGTAGATACTTTAAATCCGAATTGGGTAAATGATGAACAAGTAATCGATATGGTAACTGACTCACAACGTAATGTTTATGTTATTTCACCTGTCGGTTTAGCAGACCTTAATATTGATGGTAATCCAAAAATAAATTGGGGTGATTATCCTAACCCTGTTGATTTTGCATTAGCAAGTTTTACCTGTGATGGTACTTACCGTTGGAGCAAAATTATTGGTGGAGCAGGAATAGAATATTTAAAAAGTGTACAAGTAGATTCACAAGATAATATATATATTGCTGGTAGATTTCAAGGAGTGCAAAGTACCTCTTTTCCACCACGAATAGATGATGATTTTATAATGGAAGGTGGCCCTACTTATCAAAGAAAAATGTTTATTGCAAAATTTAATAGCGATGGTGTTTTTCAATGGATAAGAAGACCAGAACCAAATGATATTAATAATAGTTCTTTTGAATTAATTATAGATGAAACTGATACATTACATTGGTTTGTATTTATTGAACCGGGTATTTACGCAGATGGTGCTTTTACCAATACTTTAGAAGGTCATAATTTATTTGCTTTTACATATGATGTTAATGGTAATTTTTTAAATACTACGCATATACAAGGTTTTGAACCATTAACTAGTTTTAAATTTAAGATATACAGAAATCCTTACAATAACAATTATTATATGCTTTATAGAAAGGTACAGACTACAGGTACGGTTAATGTAAACGGTACAACAATTACTGGTACTACCTTTATTGCTTCTTGGGATGAAAATGGTGTTTTTAAATGGCTAACAGAAAATAGTAGTGATACCGTTGGTAGTCTTTCTATACATGATTTAGAATTTGACCCAAATAATAATATCTATTTATGTGGTAGAATTGCAGGTTTACATTTAGATAGTTTTTTAGGTTTTAGTGTAGCAGAAACTATAACGCCATATTTTTTATTAAAAACAAACCCAACAGCAGATACTTTACTTTGGAGTACTTATTGTAGTGAAAATGTACATGCTGGTGGCGGTGGTCTTGTCTATAATGATACTGAAATTGGTTTGGTTACAGCATCTGGCGGTACTAATTTTGTTTGGGGTACAGAAACTTTAAATATAAACCCTGCTGGCGCTGCTTTTGATGTTGTTTTTGCACGTTTTAATACGCAAACAGGAGAAACTTTGTCATTAGATAGATTAGTAGGAGATGATGGTAATCAAGATTTAGGTACTAAAATAATTACTGACAATAACAATGACTACCTAATTGGCGGTGGTTTTGGTCATTACATCTACGATGCTTTTGGCAACCAAAACATAAATGCTGGTGGTAGCACAGACTTTTTTGTAGCCAAATATGCTACAGAGGCTTGTGAAACTGTTAGCGTAGAAGATTTAGAAGATTTTGGTTTACAACTTTACCCAAACCCAGTACAAAACACCTTAACTATTACCGCTAGAGAAAATATAAAAAATATACGTATTATTAATGTTTTAGGGCAAGAAGTACTTGTTGCAAGACCTTTATCTTTAGAAACTACGGTAGATTTATCTAAATTACATAGTGGTACTTATTTTGTTAGGGTGCAAGTTGGTGGTATTGTTGGTAGTTATACGATTGTTAAGGAGTAGGTTTTTTTTTACCATATAAGGCACAAAAGTTTTTAATCTTTAAGATGAAACAGACACACAATAGTGGACACTACCGTAACATTATATTAACGGTACCAAGTACCAATAGTTTAAGTTATACTTGGGCATTAAATGGTACTGTGCACCCAGAATGGGGAGGTTTGAATGAAATTGATTATACGCCAACCACAAGTGGTAATCAAATCTTTGAAGTTTTTGCAAGCACTACTGGCGACGCTGTTTGCCAAGGCCCAAGCAGTACTTTTGAGGTTTTTGTGTTTGATGCTTTAGACCGACCAATACTAGAAATTACCAGAGTAGGTTGCGACCCTTATTAGGTAATGGTACAGATTAGTTGATACTATAAAATTTAAAAATAAAACACAGAGAAACAGCAAGTTAAAAATATTATATAGTTTAAAAAAGGTGTACATCAAGTACATCTTTTTTATTACAAACGCATTTAATAGGTTTAAAATGCGTTTACTTGTCCTTCATGGTACAAATTAGTTGATAGAAAATATATGAAATGTAATAAATGTAAATGTTTAGCAGTTAAAAATGGTAAACAAAAAAATGGAAGACAACGTTACTATTGTAAGACTTGTAAAATTAGTTTTCAAAGAGCATATAAATATAATGCATATAACAAACAAATCAATAGAGATATCGTTGCGTTCTTAAAAGAAAGTGTCGGTATAAATGCAACATCAAGATTGTTAAAGATATCTAAAACAACGGTATTAACTAGAATACTAAAAATGGCGAGTAATATTATAAAACCAAAATTTAATGAACATAACCAATATTATGAAATTGATGAGATGCGAGTTATAGTAGGGTATAAGCAAAACCAAGCATGGCTTACTTATGGACTTAATAGAAATACAAAACAAATCATTAATTTTGTTATTGGTAGGAGAACAAAAGAAAATATTGCATTAGTTACAAATACAATACTACTATTAAACCCAAAACGAGTATATACAGATCGTTTATCAACATATAAAAGTCTAATACCAAGAAGAATACATAATACAAGAAAGAAAAACACTACTATAATTGAAAGGAATAACCTAACTTTAAGAACAAATTTAAAGCGTTTATCAAGAAAAACTATATGTTATAGTAAAAATTTTATAATGTTAGAAGCTATTTTAAAAATCTATATTTGGGGAAATGTTATAAAATATGATTAAATCTATAAAATAGTATCACTATTATTATGTTAAGTAGAAGCAAGGTGTTTTTACGGCATCATAAACCTTTAGTAAAACAATAGGCGAAAGAGCGTTAAGAATTTTATGGTATCTAGCAATAATATAGTAAACTATACAGATTTCGAACACAATAGAATGTTTATTAAAAGCAATAATATTATAAAATTTAGTGACGAGCCGTGATTGTTTCTAAAGATTTGTGAAGCCATGATTTTTTTGTTTCTTTTTTTATCAAGAAAAAAAGATAAGCAAATAAAAAAATGGTAAATATTAATCAAATGTAACTATTCACCCAAAAATTTAGATATTTAAAATTCACGTGCTATTGATTTT
>CAYQTF010000069.1:0-13743 GCA_964420345.1 uncultured Flavobacteriaceae bacterium | reverse complement strand
TAAAATCAATAGCACGTGAATTTTAAATATCTAAATTTTTGGGTGAATAGTTACGGTTTTTGCAGGTTTTTTATCGCAAAGGCGCTAAGTCGCAAAGTGATGTCCAACATAGCACAAAAAAAAGGCGAGAATTAAAATTCTCACCTTTTATTATTAATTTACAATTGCTAAGCAAGAGTATAATTCTGGTTTATTCGCTGTGAATTTTTGCAACCAAATTTTTAATTCATCAATTTCATAAGGTAATAACCTGTCTATTGCTTTACTTAATTCTTTACAGAATAAATCGGCATCAAAACTAACTTTTTTAAGTATTGTTTTAGTGTATTCAAACATTGCTCTAGCCATAAAGTTTCATTTTATTTAATTCAAAACGAAACTACAACTGTTTTATTACATAAAAAATGTTAAAATATTAAAGCTTTGCTAATTTTAACTGCAATTTTTTTACATCTTTCTGTAAATCAGTAATAATACCTTTAAAGTGTGCTTTTTTATTTTCGATGTTTTTTTCGTTTACTTTTGCAACTAATTCATCAAAAGAAGCAATTGCGTTATCAATAACCGCTTCTGCTTTATCTGCTTTATCACTATTTTCTAATTGCCATACATAGCAATCTTCAATAATATCTGAATAAATGTAGTTTAAATCTTTTTTTAAATTTTTAATACTTGCCATTTTTTTTAAGTTTAATCGTTAATTGTTTGTTATTTAATCAATATATATTTCTAATAATTCTGATGCTTCTTTAGAGATGATTTTAAATTCTTCCAGACTATTCGGAATTAAAATGGTTTCTCCATAATTTAAGGTTATCGAATTATTTTCGGTTGCAAATATAACATTTCCTTTAACACACATATATATAATAAAAGAATCTTTTGTTTTAGTATTGATAGTAACTTCTTCGCTAACTTGCAAAATATTAGTAGTAAAATATGGACAAGCAACCATTAATTCCGATTGATTTTCAGTGACTTTATAATCGGTTTTATACGACTTTTTTACTTCAAAGTTTATAGCATCTAAAGCGTTTTCGGTATGTAATTCTCTATAATTTCCTTGGTCATCTTTTCTGTTCCAATCATAAATTCGGTATGTAATATCACTTGTTTGTTGAATTTCTGCAATCATAACACCTGCACAAATTGCATGAACTGTACCTGTTTCTAAAAAATAAACATCGCCTTTAGTAACTTTATCTTCATTTAAAATGTTTGTTATTTCGTTTTTTTCTAAATACGAAACATATTCTTTTTTTGAAACTTTCTTTTTAAAACCAACAATTAATTCTGCATTTTTATCGGCTTGCATTACATACCACATTTCGGTTTTACCAAAACAATTATGTCGTTTTTGCGCTAATGCATCGTTGGGATGCAATTGAATACTCAAGTTTTCTTTAGCATCAAGAAATTTAACTAGTAAAGGAAAATCATTCCCAAATTGAGCAAATACCTTCTCGCCTACTAAATCTCCTTTATATAATTTTATTAATTCTGTCAGATTTTTACCAATATCTTTTCCTAAATTAACTACTGAAATATCGTTTTTAACGGAAGAAATTTCCCAAGATTCACCTAATTTATCCGAATTATATTTTTTATCAAGCAACTTTATTAATTTAGTACCACCCCAAATTTTTTCTTTTAGAATTGGTTCAAATTTTATTGGTTGTAATTGCATTTTGCAAATATCGTGTTTTCTGTAAAGTTTACAATATAAAATTGAGATTTTTAGAAAAGCGGCGTCTATTTTAATCAGATAAAAGTTAAAATATGGTTTTTTTACATATTACACGGAATTTGACTACTTAAATATTTCACCGATTGTTAATTTGCTATGCAAATTTTAATCTGTGAAAATTTTACCATTTAAAAATCCGTGAAACCTGTGTCTCAATATTTTGTTTGGTGAATAGACCCAAAGCGGTCTTAATTTGTTTTATTAAAAATTTGATTAAATAATAAAACATAATTATTTTTGCATTGGAGTATTGTTATCTTCTTTGCCACCACAACAACTGCTCTTTTAAATGCTCTAACTTTTAGGTTTACTCTAACTTTGTAAAGTTATAGAGTTTTGAATTAAGCACAAAATAGCATTTGTTTATTATACATTATTAGCATTTGTTTATTTTTTCATTTTCTTTTCCGCTTCAATTTTAGCAGTTCTTTCTTTATGTTTTTTGACGTCCCAAACTAAATTCCAATGACCAACATAATCAGCAAGTTTTCCTAATCCAACTTCAGCACGTCTTTTATCTACATTTTCTGGGGCAATTAAAGGTGCGACATACATTTCTTTTGTTTCCTTATCAGTATGAATTTGACTTCCGTAAATTTGCCTTTTTCCTTGACGTAAAGCAACTCTATCTTCTAAAAGTGCCAAACTACTTGAACTTGCATTTCCTTTTTTAACGGCTTCTTTCATCATTGGCAGATATTTTAGTTGTGTTTCTATATCAGAATGCTGAATGACTAAAAATAATGTTGAATTTCCTTGTCTTCCGATTACATTTTTACCTAACCAACCTTTTGTATCAAGAATTTTTTTAATTTCAATTAGATTTATACTATCTTTTTCGTTTATAATTTTCCAATGTGCTTTCATTTCATCAGATTTCCAACCATACTTTTCTTTTATTCCGTTTATTTGTTTTCTGTACTTTTGATCTTCTGTAAATATTTTTTCAAGTTTAGCAACTAATGGTTTGTCTAAATCTTTCTCTTCAATTTCCTTATTTGTTTTTACGATTGCAATAAGTTCTTTCCACTTTTTGTCTTTGTGTAAGAAGTTTAAATCAGTATCAGTTGTAATATGTCCTAAATTACTGTATTTACTATCGTTTGCTAATCTGAATAAGTGATAAAATGCTCTATCACTATTTTCTGCTAATGAATATGAGCAAGATGCGTTATATCTATCATTTGGATATGCTTTTCCGCCAAAAGCATCAAATCCATCTTTAAATTTTTTTACAGAGTTTTCATAATCTTTTAAATAATAAAATTTCATTGCTTCTTTTATTAATGCGGAATATTTTATTTTATCGGGCTTTACAACTTCATTTTCCGTTTTGTTACTTTGTAACTTATTTTCAGTAGTTGTTTTTTGTGTTTTACAAGACGTTAATAATGTTATTGCAAATAAGAATAATACTGTTTTTTTCATAATTTTGAATTTTGTTTTTAATAAATGCCAATGTTTACAGATAAAATTATTTCAATGTTTATATATAACAAAGTCTAAAGTACAAAAAAACAAACAACAAAATCAAACAAACTTAACAATTATTAAAATATATCATTTTACAATATCAAAAAACCCTCATAAAACAACCCAAAAAGATTATCTTTGCTATATGAAAAAATTTATTGAAAATTTACCAAAAGCAGAATTACATTTACATATAGAAGGTTCTTTTGAACCTGAATTAATGTTTAAAATAGCAAAACGTAATAATATTAAAATCCCTTTTAATTCCGTTAAAGAAATAGAGAACGCCTATAAATTTAATTGTTTACAAGATTTTTTAGACATTTATTATCAAGGTGCGCAAGTATTAATAACCGAACAAGATTTTTACGATTTAACCTTTAGTTATTTACAAAAATGTAATGAACAAAATGTGAGACATACCGAAATTATGTTTGATCCGCAGACACATACCGAAAGAGGTATTTCTTTTGAAACAGTCATAAACGGAATTTCAAAAGCACAAAAAGATGCAAAAGAACAATTTGGCATTACTTCATTACTTATAATGAGTTATTTACGTCATTTGTCAGAAGAAGATGCATTTAAAACTTTAGAACAATCTTTACCTTTTAAAGATTTAATAACATGTGTTGGTTTAGATTCTTCCGAAAAAGGAAATCCACCATCTAAATTTAAGAATGTGTTTAAAAAATCGATAGAAATTGGGTATATTCCTGTGGCACATGCAGGCGAAGAAGGTAATGCCGATTATGTTTGGGAAGCATTAGATATATTAAATATAAAACGAATAGATCACGGAAATAATGCCTTACAAGACAAAAAATTAATTGCTGAAATAATTAAACGTGATTTAGCGCTAACTGTTTGTCCGTTATCAAATACTGCTTTAAAAGTTGTAACCGATTTAAAAAAGCACCCCTTAAAAAAAATGATGCATTTAGGGTTAAAAGTAACTATTAATTCCGATGATCCTGCATTTTTTGGTGGTCAAGTAAATCAGAATTATATAGAGATTCAAGAAGCATTAAATTTAACGAAACAAGATTTGTATGAGTTGGCAAAAAACTCATTTCAATATTCTTTTTTAGATAATGAAACTAAAGAAAAATATCTAACTGAATTAAAAATGTATTTTGAAAAGAATAAATAAATTATTATTAGTTTTTATTGCCTTCTATCTATCCAAAACATAACCTTTTAACCCATAACCTTTTTAACCCTTTCCAAATGATATTAATTGCAGATAGTGGTTCTACAAAAACAAGTTGGATAGCAATAGACAACAACGGAAGGCAAATTTTTGAAACAAAAACCGAAGGTTTAAATCCTGCTGTTTTTGCAAACGAAATATTAAAAAATCGTATTGTTAGTAATGAAACTCTATTTGCAAATAAAGAGAACATTAAAAACATCTATTTTTATGGTGCAGGTTGTGGTACCAAAACACCAAAAAATAATTTAATCACAATTTTAGAAGGTATTTTCACAGATGCAAAAGTTATTGTTAAAGAAGATACTAAAGCTGCAATATATTCTGTAACTACAAAACCATCAATTGTTTGTATTTTAGGTACTGGCTCTAATTGCTCATATTTTGATGGCAAAAATGCACATCAAAAAATAACTTCTTTAGGGTATTCTATTATGGATGAAGCAAGTGGAAACTACTTTGGTCGAGAATTAATTAGAGATTATTATTACCACAAAATGCCAGAAAATTTTGCAGAAAATTTCGCTAAAAACCATAATTTAGATGCCAATAGCATTAAAGAAAACTTATATAAAAAAGAAAACCCGAATACTTATTTAGCCAATTTTAGTCATTATTTAGTAAATCATAAAGATGAAGAATATGCGCAAAAATTAATTAAAAAAGGCCTAAAATTATTTGTAGAGAATCACATATTACAATATAAAGAAAGTGCTAATTTACCAATTCATTTTGTGGGTTCTTTGGCATATTTTTTAAAAGATGAAATCCAAATTTTATTAAAAGAGTATGATTTAAAAATCGGTAAATTTGAAAGAAAACCAATTGATGGTTTAGTAAAACATCATATTAATCAAATAAATGAGGGTTTTTGATAGTTAAATTGTTACTTTAACAATAACCCTTCAAGCGTTAATATCCTTACAAATATTAACGCTTGAAGGGTTGACAAACATTAAAATAAATAAAATATGAATAAATTTTCCATTACAACAATAGGGTTTTCAATAGTAAGTTTATTATTATTTTATTCTTGTCAAAAAGAAATATCAGACAACAAAATTATTCAAAATAATAAAGAATATCCTAACGAATGGCAATATAACCAACGTGCGTATCCTAATAATTTTATTAACCAAAAAGCAATAAAAAGAGGTCTTGCACAGACTAAAGAAATTTTTTCCCGAAAAAACAATACTGGTAATTGGCTAAATAAAGGACCAATAAATATTGGCGGTAGAATTACCGATATTGCAATATCGCCTGTAAATGATGACCATTTTTATATTGCAACTCCTGTTGGTGGCGTTTTTAAAACTATTGACAGAGGTCAAAATTGGACTCCTATTTTTGATAATATTGGCAGACCATCAATTGGTAATATCGAAATTGCGCCAAATAATGCCAACAGAATTTATATTGGCACAGGTGAAGCAAATGCGAGCGCAACTTCTGGTGCTTTTTTTGGTGATGGAATGTACCGAAGCGATGATGCAGGAATTTCTTGGACACATATTGGTTTAGAAGATTCTCAGCATATTGGCAGAATTGTGGTTGATCCAAATAATGAAAATAGAGTTTTTGTAGCAGCAACAGGTACTTTATATGGCAAAAATGAAGAACGTGGTGTTTATCGCTCTACAAATGCTGGTACAGATTGGGAACGTGTTTTATTTGTAAGCGATTCCACTGCGGTAATAGATATTGTCATGAACCCAATAAATACAAATACGCTGTTTGCAGCAACTTGGGAACGCACTAGAAAACCTTGGCAAAGAAATTATGGCGGAGAATCTTCTGGTGTATATCGCTCTTTTGATGGTGGCGATAATTGGTCAAAATTAGCAAACGGTTTACCTATTAGCACTTCGGAAACTGGCAGAATTGGTTTGGCAATTTCGGAATCTAATCCTAGCACTATTTACGCTACTTATACTACAAATGCTATAACAAATACTTTTGATAGACTTTTTAAATCTACCGATAATGGCGATTCTTGGAATTCGGTTTCTTTAGACGACTTATCCTTCGTAAATAGTAGTTTTGGTTGGTATTTTGGTAATATTAGAGTGCATCCTACAGATCCTGATGAAGTATATATTTTAGGACAACGTTTGGTAAAATCGGCTAATGGCGGATCTAATTTTTCCGAAATTTTCGGCATGCATGTAGATTATCATGCTATGGAATATTCGCGTAATAATGCGGACTTTATCCTTATGGGAAATGATGGCGGAATATACAAATCTGAAAATGGAGGTAATACTTGGTCGCATTTTAGTAACATACCAATAACACAATTTTATAATATTGAAATAGATAATTTATTGCCCGAAAGAATTTATGGCGGCACACAAGACAATAATACCTTAAGAACTTTAACAGGTAATAATAATGATTATACTGCTATACTTGGTGGCGATGGTTTTCAGGTAAATGTAGATCCAACTAACAGCAATTTTGTATATGCTGAATATCAATTCGGTAATTTATTTAGATCAACCGATGGTGGTTTTACTATGATATATGCTTTAAATGGAGTAAATCAAAACGATAGAACTAATTGGAATACGCCTGTAGAAATTTCACCATTTAATAGTGACGTATTATTTTACGGTGCTAATAATTTATATAAATCTACAGATAATGCACAAAATTGGGTTCAAATTAGTAATGACCTTACTAGTGGTCAACATCCTAGTGGTTCGTTATCTTATGGCACTTTAACTTGTATTGCGCCTTCATATCAAAATTTAGATGTGATATATACTGGTAGCGATGACGGAAACGTATCGGTAACTTTTAATGGTGGAAACACATGGCAATCTATAGATGCTGATTTACCAAATAGATTCGTTTCGCAAATTACAATTCATCCAAACAATGATTTAATTGCTTATGCTACCTTTTCTGGTTTTGGATTTTTAGATTACACACCACATATTTACAAAACTATAAATGGCGGTCAAGATTGGCAAGATATTTCTAGTAATTTACCAAGTATTCCTATTAATGATGTGGTTATTTCTGCTAGTGATAATTTACTATACATTGCAACAGATATGGGTGTTTGGTATAGTGAAAATGATGGTACAAATTGGGATATTTTAGGTGATGATTTACCAATAACTATTGCTGCAGATATTAAAATACACGAACCAACAAATACGTTATATGTTGGTACATTTGGTAGATCAATATTTAGTTATGATTTATCGCAAATTACAGCTAGTATAAATAATAATGAAATTGCTAATTTAGATTTGTCTGTTTATCCAAACCCGATAACAGATAATTTTACACTAGCGATTAATTCATTTAATAGTGCAAAATGCAAAATTTACATTACCGATATTAATGGTAAAATAAGTAGTGTTTTATATGAAGGAATAATCTTAGAAGGAAAACAAAACTTAACTTTAAATAATTTAGAATCTGGCATTTATTTTTTACATGTACAAACCAATAATAAGCATTTGACTAAAAAAATAATTGTTAAAAAGTAAAAATATTTAGAAATTTACTATCAAGTCAGGTATTTTTTATCTTAAATTTATATGAAACAGGCTATAAGTCTAATTCGTCAAATATTCAAAGTATTGAATTCGTGCAAATTTGTGTAATTCGTGGCTATTTTTAGTTCCAAAACATCAGAAAAAGCAAAATATACTAAAGCACGTATTTTAATCTAATTAACACAATACAAAGAAATACGTATCTTTGATAACATGAAAGCTTATAAATACCTTTTTGTATTAACATTACCGATTACGGTTTATTTATCGTTTATATCAAAAGGTTGGTTTACATTTTTACCGTTAATTCTGTTTTTTTTTATTTTACCAATTTTTGAACTTTTTTTAAAACCAAATTCTAATAATTTTAATAAAGAAGAAGTCAACAAAGAAAAAAATAACAAAATATATACTTCTATATTATATTTGGTTTTTATAATACATATCGCTTTTTTATTTTTGTTTTTCAATGTAATACAGCAACCAAATTTATCTTTAATAGATTATATTGGCAAAACCATTTCTATGGGATTAATGTGCGGAATTACAGGTATTAATGTTGCACACGAACTAGGTCATAGAAATAATAAAATAGACACTTTTCTAGCCGAAATTTTATTATTAACTTCTTTAAACACACACTTTTTACCATATCATAATGCTGGTCATCATTTAACTGTTGCCACTCCAAATGATGCTGCAACGGCGAAAAAAAATCAAATTTTATTTGTTTTTTGGTTAACTTCACACTTTAAAAGTTACGTAGATGCTTGGAAAATTGAATACAAACGATTAGATAAAAAGTGGTTGACTTTTAATAATAAAATGATACAATATTCTATTGCAAATGTATTTGTAGTTATAGCAATTTATTTGTTTTTCGGTAAATTAGTATTACTATTTTTTATTATTGCTGCGGTGCTTGGCATTATGTTATTAGAAACGGTAAACTATATTGAACATTACGGATTAACAAGAAAAATGAAATCCGAAACTCGATTCGAAAAAGTAAAAAGAGTGCATTCTTGGAATTCAAATCATACCATTGGTAAATTAATTTTGTTTAATTTATCTAGACATTCCGATCATCATTACAATGGTTCAAAACATTATCAACTATTAAATTCTATGCCCGAAAGTCCGCAAATGCCAACTGGTTATCCAGGTATGATGTTGTTAGCAACAATACCAACTTTGTGGTTTAAAGTGATGAATAAAAGGATTGAAGCATTAAATAAAGACAACTAAAAAATGAAAAAAGCACTACTACTCTACTTCATCTTAATTTTATTTTCATGTAAAAATGAAAAAGCAAAAACAAATAAATTAATAAAAGGTACTTATAGAGCTACTATAAAAATTGACGCAACTAAAAGTATTAATTTTAACTACAAAGTAATTAATGAATATAAACTTAGCATATTCAATGCCGATGAGGTAATTAATGTAGAAGATATTATCTATAAAAACGATTCTGTTTACATTAATTTACCTGTTTTTACCAGTTATTTTGTTGCAAAAATCAATAACGGTTTATTAAACGGAAGCTTTGTGAAAAAAGACCTTAATAGAATTGTACCTTTTACTTCGGTTAAAAATGATACAAGGTTTGATGTAAATAACAAAACCACAAATAATATTACAGGAAATTGGGAAACAACATTTAGTCCAGATTCAAAAAAAGACAAATATATAGCAAAAGGAATATTTAAACAAAATGGCAATATTGTAACTGGCACTTTTAGAACCACAACAGGTGATTACAGGTATTTGGAAGGTGTTTTAGATGGCAATAATTTAAAATTATCAACCTTTGATGGCGCACATGCCTTTTTATTTACTGCAACAGTTAGTGATACTAAAATGAAAGGTATGTTTTATTCAGGAGATCATTGGTCTGAACCATTTATTGCTAAAAGAAATGAAAAATTTGAATTACCAAGTGCAAACGGATTAACAAAAATTAAAAAAAATGGGGAGAAATTCAATTTTTCATTTCCAGATGAAACTGGCAAAGCAATTTCTTTAACCGATGATAAATTTAAAAACAAAGTAGTTATAGTACAAATATTTGGTACTTGGTGTCCTAATTGTTTAGATGAAAGTCGCTATTATTCCGAGTTTTATAAAAATAATAAAGATAAAGATGTAGAATTTGTTGCACTTGCTTTTGAATATGTAAAAACCAAAGAAAAAGCATTTGAATATATTTCGAAATTCAAAAAAGATTTGAATATTAAATATCCGATACTTTTAGCGCAATATGGCACTACAAACAAAAGTAAAGCACAAGAAAAACTACCAATGCTCGATAAGATTCGCTCCTATCCTACTTCTATTTTTATAGATAAAAAAGGAACAGTAAGAAAAATACATACAGGTTTTAATGGACCAGCAACTGGTAATGAATATGTTAAATTTACTACTGAATTTGAAAATTTTGTTGCTAAATTATTAGAAGAATAAAAGGTATTAAACCTCAGAGAAAACTCTGAACTCAATAATCGTTATAACTTCAATTTACTATATTAATTCAACCGAATAATAAGAAGCAAACCATATAATAACGGAAGAAATAGTTATACCAATTATATTTGCTAAAAATGCTTTTTTTCGTTCTATTTTAAACAAATAAGTAGCAATACTACCTGCGTAAACACCAGTACCTGGTAATGGTATCATGACAAATAATATTAAACCCCAAAAACCATGTTTTTTAATTTTATCACCCGAACCAACTTTCGCTCTTCTGGCAATCCATAATGCCATTTTTTTATAAGGTCGCCATTTCATTAATTTTTTATTAACATTATCTAGAAAAAACATCATAAATGGAAAAACTAAAATATTAGCAACTAAGGCAATTATAAATACAAGATAAATATTTAAATCTTGATGCATACCATACGGTATGCCAACTTTAGCCTCGCCAAAAGGTGAAAAACTCCATAGAATTGTAAAAATAATTTCTTTAATCAATTTTTTTTATTTGAATGTGTAAAATTACTATTGTAAAATGGTTTTACAACAATTATAACGTAAATATTTTATAATTTATTGTAATATTTAAAATTTAACAAAACTTCCTTAATACCTAAAACTATAAAACATAGTGCGCTTTTATTTATAAAAGCAATCTTAGGAAATGTTATTGTTTTAAATAAGAAGTTTATAAAGTTGTAAAATTAGATTTTAGTCTTAGAAATGTTAGATTGTATACATTAAAATTAAATGTTATTTTTGATAAAACGAGTAACTAAGAGTCTCCATACATTAGTTTTAAAATTCCTCTTCACTACTAATATTTGTAATGTTTATCTCTTTTTATGTTTACTTTTATAAATCTTATCACCTCTAGTTTTAGGTTTTTTATACTTTTTTGCTAATTCACGTCTGTATTTTCCGCCTTGATTTGTTTGTGAATTTTTTTCGGATTTTTCATGAAAAGCTTCACCTTTTTCAAAATCAAAACTTTTATGTGGGTTATTAGCTTCTTTTTCTACAGGTTTTTCTTCGGGAGTTAATTCTTTAGAAATTTTAACATCTTTTGGTAATTCTAATAGCGGAATTTTATAAGACATTAATTTTTCAATCGCAATTTTAAAAGGTTGCTCATCCTCGGTTGAAAAAAGAATTGTTTTCCCTTCGTGTTTTGCTCTACCAGTTCTACCAATTCTGTGCATATAGTTTTCAGGAAAACTTGGTGTATCAAAATTAATAACATGACTAATTTCTTCCAAATCTAAACCGCGAGCCATAATATCGGTCGCTACTAAAATTCGGTTTTCACCTTCTTCAAATTGTTTTATAGAACGTATTCTGTAATTTTGTGATTTATTAGAGTGAATTATACAGGTTTCTGTACCAAAGTTTTCTTCTAATTCAAAAAACAAACGATCAGCAATTTTCTTATTAGAAACAAATACTAAAACTTTGTTAAACGATTCTTTATCTACTATTAAATTACGTAATAGATTAACTTTAGTGTAAAAATTAACTACATTAAAACAAGTTTGTGCAATATTGTCTAATGGCGTTCCGCTAATTGCAATTGAAACTTTTTCTGGCGCAGTAAAATAATCGGTAATTAGTGCGTCAACATCATCTGTCATGGTTGCCGAAAACATGATGTTTTGTCGTTTTTTAGGCAGTATTTCAAAAATATTTAACAACTGAAATCTAAAACCTAAATCTAACATTACATCAACCTCATCAATAACTAATTTTTTAATGTCTTTAGTTTTTAGAGATTTGCTCAATGCTAAATCGTATAAACGACCTGGAGTTGCTACAATTATATCTGTACCATTTAAGATCGCTTTTTTTTGTGTTTTTATATTAGTTCCGCCATAAACTCCTAGTACACGAACATTAATATATTTTGCTAATTTTTCAATTTCTTCTACAACTTGTAAAACAAGTTCTCTTGTTGGTACTAAAACTAATACTCTTGGATTTATTTGTACCGAATATTTTAAATCACGCATAATTGGCAACATATAAGCAAAGGTTTTACCTGTACCAGTTTGCGCAATACCAACCATATCTTTACCAGACATGACAACATTAAAAGATTGCTCTTGAATTGGTGTTGGTGTTACAAAACCTAAATCGTCTAGAGCATTTAATTGTTGGTTAGATATGTTTAAATCTTGAAAAGTAGACATTCCGAAATATTTTTGGCAAATGTAATCTAATTAGAGTACATTGAATTACAATTTAAAAGAATTAGATAATAAAACTGCTTTTTATCTCTAAAGTAATTTCCTGTAAAAATTATTATCAAACCTTTATAATAATGGTTCTATGCTATTTATTGTGGATAGCATTATATTTTTAATATTATTGAAATGTGAAAAAATTCCAAAAATCAAGTTCCAAACCCTAAATAAATCCCAACATTTAAATATCAAAACACAAACAAAGCCTTACATTATATCAAAAATTAGTAATAATAAACAAATTTAATGTTTGATTTTTAAAAAATTGATTTTTGTTTTTTATTTGGAATTTGGAACTTGATTTTTGGAATTTAAAATAATACCCACTATAAACAACATAGAACCATAATAATCAACTCTTGTTTATTCTCAATTTTAATTTATTTTAAGAAACAAATAGTTATAGTAATTTTTAAAATATTAGTTTATTATTATTATTATTATTATTGCAATAATTAAACAAAATTATGAGAAAATTATTATTTACTATTATAATTCTAACTTTTACAATAAGTAGTAGCACGCAAATCGTAGGATTAAAAGCAGGTTTAAATATGGCAAATATATCTGGTGACAACACCACTGGTATCGATCCTAAGTTTGGAGTTTCCGCAGGTATTGTAACAGAGTTTGAATTATCAGATGTGTTTTCCTTACAACCAGAATTTATTTTTTCATCACAAGGTTATCAGTTTAAAGAATCTTTATTTTTTCAACCAGAAAAAGATATTAAAATAAAAATAAATTATTTAAACTTTCCTGTAATGGCAAAATTTTATGTAATTGACAATTTTAGCATTGAGGTAGGACCACAATTAGGTCTTTTATTGTCTGAAAAAAGAGACGATGGTGATGATATTGAAGATATAGAGAATACTAATTTTATTGACTTTGGTATGGGTTTTGGTTTAGGTTACAAAATGAATGATGGTATGTTTTTTCAATTAAGATACAATTTAGGTTTTTCTAATATAAATGATTCTTCAAATATTAATGACAAAAACCAACATAAAGTTTTAAATTTTTCAATTGGTTATAATTTGAATTAAAAGAGGTTTTAATAAAAATTTATAG
>CAYQTF010000068.1:0-13799 GCA_964420345.1 uncultured Flavobacteriaceae bacterium | reverse complement strand
CCCCTTAAGAGTGAAATTAAATTAATACTATAACTTTTGTTATAGATTAAGATATAATAATTTTTAAATAATTGGGGATGAAAAATATATTACTACTACTGTTAATTTCTGTAATGACTTCGAGTTATTCACAATATAGAGAGGTTAGACAACCAGACTATAAAAAAAATAGGTAAAGAGATTTCTAAAAAAAGTTCTCCGTATTTTTACAAGAATTTAATGAATAGATATAAAATGTCAGATCCTACTTTAACTATGGAGGAAAAACGACATTTATATTATGGGTTTATTTTTCAGAAAGAATATTCTCCTTTTGAATATACAAAATATAGAGATAGTTTAATTAAATATTCTAAGAAAAAAATATTTAATAAAAAGAATCTATATAGAATTATTGTGAATACTAATAAAGTACTAAGAGTTAATCCGTTTGATTTGAGTGCATTAAAATTTCAAGTTTTTGCTTTTAAAGTATTAAAATTAGAAAGCGATATAGAATATAAAAAAGAAAAAATCAGAATTATAGAGGATGCAATGTTAAGTTCTGGTGATGGTTTGCAAAAAAGCAGTGCTTATTATGTTATAAATACCTCACACGAATATGAATTGATTGATATGATTGGTTATGAATATGCAAATAAAAGAAGAGTTTCTGCACCTAACCATCAATATTTAAATATATTAGAGAATAATCAAAATATAAAAGGATTATATTTTGATGTAACACCTTGTTTGTATAGTGTTAACGATAGATTGAAAAAATTTAAATAGGAGTTTATTGTTTTTTCAATGTTAAATTTGTTGAATTATTTAAGTTAATTTTGAAAACTGTTTTATTGTATTATAAAGCAGTTTTTTTTATGAATTAATTTTTTATAGGTATAAAACCTTTTACCTTTATATTAAATCCTTTTATCGTTATTTTATAATAATAAAACATTATAATTTTGTAGTGATGGATAAATTAAAAAATCATTGGGAAATTTCTTCTAACAATCAATTAATATTGATATTATTAGTATTTGCTGTAAACGGTTCGTTATCTGGAATTATTACTAAACCAGTATTAGTCTTTATTGGTATTACTAAAGATAATATGCTTTTATTAATTTATTGGTTGTTATATTTTTTAATTATGACTATTATCTATTTTTCATTATTAATTGTTGTTAGTAAACTATTTGGTCAATCTTCTTTTTTTAAAAAATTTGCGAAACGATCATTAAGTCCTTTTGGTCTTAAATATTTTTTTTGAAATAGTTTTTATAAATATGCATAATAGTAAAAGTTGGTAATACATCAACAAAAGGTAATAATTCTTCAACAAAAACAAAAACACTTGCAATTTTACCAGTTCTGTTAGGGTACATTTTAAACATTAAATAACCTGCAATTGGTGCCCAAATAATATCTGAAAATTCTCCTACTATTGGTACTGCAAAAGATAATAATCCCAAAACATCAAATAGGATACTAAAAACTAAAGAAGAGGTTTTGTTTTTTAATACAATACTATTTATAAATTTCTCTATCACTTAACTTAATCTAGAATCAATTAATTTTAAAAATTCTAAACGTGTTTCTACATTTTTAAAAGCACCTCTAAATGCAGATGTTGTTGTAGTTGAATTTTGTTTTTGAACACCACGCATCATCATACACATGTGTGATGCTTCAATCACAACAGCAACTCCTTGGGGTTTTAAAACTTTGTCAATTACATTTACAATTTGATCGGTTAAACGTTCTTGCACTTGTAGTCGCCTTGCAAAAACATCTACAATTCTTGGTAATTTACTTAAACCTACAATTTTTCCGTTAGGTATGTATGCAATATGTGCTTTACCAAAAAAAGGTAAAATATGATGTTCGCATAAAGAATATAATTCAATATCTTTAACAATTACCATTTCAGAATAATCTTCATTAAATAATGCAGATTTTAATATTTCTTCTGCATCTAAATCATAACCTTGCGTTAGAAATTGCATTGCTTTTGATGCTCTTTCGGGTGTTTTTAATAAACCTTCACGGTTTACATCTTCTCCTATTTCAGTAATAATAGATGCGTATTTATCTTGTATTTCTTTAGTTGTTTCTATATTATACTCTTCAAATTTGTGATAACTCATTGTTTAGATTTTATTTTCACACAGATTTCGCAGATTTCGCAGAATTGAATGGGTGATTTTTGTTTATTTTAATTTCGGATTTTAAAAATAGATAAAAAATACCACAAACATCATTTAAAAAAGAAAGATTTGCTACCATAATAAATATGGTAACAAATCTTCAAACCAAAAATCAACCAATTTTTTAAATATTTTTCTTTAATTTTTCTTTAAACTGTTTTCTGAATTTTATTAATTTCGGATTAATAACAGCATTACAATATCCTTGATTTTTATTGTTATTAAAATAGTTTTGATGGTAATTCTCTGCTTTATAAAACGTATCAAATTGGGTAACTTCAGTTACTATTTTAGCATCAAATACTGTGTCGTTTTCTAAAGCATTAATAAATTTTTCTGCTTTAACTTTTTGTTCTTTATTATGGTAAAAAATTGCTGAGCGATATTGTGTACCTCTATCTGCACCTTGTTGATTTAATGTTGTTGGATTATGTGTTGCAAAAAACACATCTAATAATTCATTAAAATCAATTTTATCAGGATCAAACGTAATCTGAATTACTTCTGCATGACCTGTAATTTCTGCACAAACATTTTTATAGGTTGGGTTTTTATCATGTCCACCAGAATAGCCTGCTTCTACTTTTCCAACACCAATTAATTCTTCAAATATTGCTTCTGTACACCAAAAACATCCTCCGCCAAATGTGGCAACTTCATTTTTTTTCATGAATTCTAGTTTTGTGTTTTTCTTATTATAGATTGTAAACGAGAACAAACTTATCACTAAAACAAATATTAAATATTTTTTCATTTATTTTACTTTCAGATGTTAAGTCGATTGATTCTTTTTATACTTACAAATAATTAAAATTTTAACATATTAAATGTTGTAATTACAGTTTGTAACATTTTATCTGTAAAATCTAAATGCGTAACCATTCGTAATTTTCCTTGCCCCATATTAGAAATTAAGATATTATTTTCTTTTAATTTTTCAATAAATTTATTTTCATCTACCTTAGCAATTAAGTTAAAAATAATAATATTTGTTTGGATTGGTTCTACATTTTCTACAAAATTTAAGTTCTGTAAAGTGTTTCCTATTATTGTTGCTTTTTTATGATCTTCGGTTAATCTTTCTATATTATTTTCTAGAGCATATAATCCTGCTGCTGCTAAATAACCAACCTGTCGCATTGCACCGCCAAAAAGTTTTCTAATTCGTAATGCTTTTGTAATATGCTCTTTTGTACCTAATAAAACAGAACCGATTGGCGCTCCTAATCCTTTTGAAAGGCAAATAGAGATTGTATCAAATAACTCTCCGTATTGTTTAGGTGTTTCGTTTTTAGCAACTAATGCGTTAAATAATCTTGCGCCATCTAAATGAAATGCTAAATTATTATCTAAACAAACTTTTTTTATTTTTTTAATTTCTTCAAAATCCCAACAAGCGCCGCCACCTTTATTTGTAGTGTTTTCGATAGAAACCATTGTTGTAATTGCAGTATGGATATTGTCGGAAGCATTTATTATTCCGTTAAGGTCAGACGCTTTAAACATACCTCTATTGCCATCAATCAATAAAGACGAAACTCCTGAATTTGCCGCTGCGCCGCCACCTTCAAAATTATAAACGTGTGCCCATTTATCGCAAATCATTTGTTCACCTGGGTTTGTATGTAACTTTATTGCTGCCTGATTTGCCATAGATCCTGATGGAAAAAACAACGCATCTTGTTTACCAAACATTGCTGCCAATTTTTCTTGTAATTTAATGACCGTTGGATCTGCTTTAAAAACATCATCGCCAACTTTTGCTTGCATCATCGCATTTAACATTGCTTTTGATGGTTTGGTAACTGTGTCGCTTATAAGGTTTATCATATTAGTCATTAGTTTTTGGTTTTTGGTCTTTAGTCTTTATCTAAAAAACTTACATTTGCATTTATGATTACATCCAATCAAATAAAAGATTTACTTGAAAGAGTTGGCAAGTTAGAAACTTACCTAGAGATAGACAAGAAGTTAATCGAAATTTCTAATGAAGAAGAGCAAGCTGCAAATCCTGATTTTTGGAACAATCCGAAAAAAGCAGAAGTTTTAATGAAAACTTTGCGTGGCAAAAAAAAATGGGTGGAAGATTATCGTAAATCAAAGTCCGATGTAGAAGATTTACAAGTTTTATACGATTTTTATAAAGAGGATGAAGTTAGCGAAGAAGAAATAACCAATCAATTTAATAAAACTTTGGAGTTTGTAGAATCTTTAGAGTTTAAAAATATGCTATCGAGCGAAGGCGATAATTTAAGTGCTATCATACAAATTACTGCTGGTGCAGGCGGAACGGAAAGTTGTGATTGGGCAGAAATGCTTATGCGAATGTATATAATGTGGTCTGAAAAGCAAGGTTATAAGTTAAAACAATTAAATTATCAGGCTGGCGATTCTGCTGGCATAAAAACGGTTACTATAGAAATTGATGGCGAATATGCTTTTGGTTATTTAAAAGGCGAAAATGGTGTGCATAGATTGGTTAGAATCTCACCATTTGATAGCAATGCGAAGCGACATACTTCTTTTGCTTCGGTTTATGTGTATCCGTTAGTTGATGATAGTATTGTTATTGAGATAAATCCTGCCGATATTACTTGGGATTTTGCACGTTCTGGTGGCGCTGGCGGACAAAATGTAAATAAGGTTGAAACTAAAGCGATTTTGCGTCATAAACCATCTGGGATTATGATAGCAAATTCCGAAACTCGCTCTCAATTAGAAAATCGTACAAAAGCAATGCAGATGTTAAAATCACAATTGTATGAAATTGAACTCCAAAAAAGACAAGTAAAACAAGATAATATTGAAGCTAATAAAATGAAAATTGATTTTGGTTCGCAAATTAGAAATTATGTAATGCATCCTTATAAATTAGTAAAAGATGTAAGAACTGGTCATGAAACAGGTAATGTTGATAATGTTATGAATGGTGAAATTGATGGTTTTATAAAGGCTTTTTTGATGGCGAATTAAAGGTGCTTATTATTAGTTCTTAACTTTTTTTAGAATCGTTATTTTTTTAGTTTAAATTTACAACTTTGTATATACGTAATTGTTGACTTTGTTAGTCGTTTCTTATATAGATTCGTTAGCCACAATCAAAAAATGTTGGCACTAGATTCAAGAAACTAATGTAACAAAAATAAATCTTAATCGTTTAATTATAAAAACACTTTTATTATGAAAAAAATAATTATTATTACATTATCTTTTCTTTTTTTATCAAATAGTTTAACAGCACAATCTCTTGTTGGTACAATTAAAGTAACAAATACAGAAGAAACAATTCCATATGCAACTGTTCAAATAGGAGAAAATTACGGAACTATCACTAATGAAGAAGGTGTTTTTAATATCAATATAGATAATTTTAAACCAACAGATTCTATAAAATTTTCATGTTTAAGTTTCAAAACTAAAACACTAGTAATAAAAGATTTTAAAAATATAGTTTTTTTAGACGAACAAATTAACTCATTAGATGAAGTAACAATTAGTGATGAAAAAAAATTAACGGCTTTAGAAATTATTGCAAAAGCAAATAATAACTTAAATGTAAATTATAAAACTTTTAAAAATACTAATAACAAAATTTTTTATAGAACAAAAAATATTATTACAACAAAAGATAATAAATTTTTCATAAAAAAGGCAAAAAATATTGATAAAAAAATAATTTCAAAAATCAATAAATTTTCAGATAGTTTAAGGCAATCTGTTAAAAATAGTAAAAGCACACATTATAAAGACGTTTTAGCAAATTTATATTTTAACAGAAAAGCAAAACAAAAGTCAAGATTGAGAAAGCGACTCTTCTAAACAATAAAGAAAAAGACAATACTTCGGAAAAAATGAAGAATCAATTATACACTTATTTTGATAGATTATTTTTAAATAAATCTTTTAAAGTGAAATGGGGCATAATAAAAGTATTAGATTCTACTAATTCAAAAAAATCAAAAAAAGAAAATTCTGAATTAAGAAGCACCAAAGCAGTAAGGGATAAATTAAAATTAACATTTAATAATTTTTCTTACAATGATAATTGGTTATTAGGTACTATTTTAAATAAAAAAAAGTATGAGTATAAATTAACCGAAATAACCTATTTTAATGATAATTTAGTATATATTTTAGAATTTAGTCCTAAAAAAAGTTCATCTAAATTTAAGGGAAAACTCTACATAAATGAAGAAGATTTCGCAATAATAAAATTTGATTTTAATATGCTTAAAGGTAAAAATAAATTAGATGTTAATGCCAAACTTATAGGGATGATACAGAAACAAAATAATTGGAATGGCAGTGTAGTTTACCATAAAATAAAAGATGGTAAATATTCTCCTAAATATTTAAATGAAAGTTATAATAGTTATTCTTATATAAGTATAACCCTAAAATTTATTGAGAATTCTAATAAAAAAAACAAATTAAAATACAAAATTAATTTTTTAAATGAAAGTAATTTAATTACAACAAATGAGTATTTGTTTTTAAAGAATACTAAATTAACCGAGGCAAAATATTCGGAATTTACTGAAATAAAAGAATATGATTTAGAAGAAATACAAAAATACAATTCAAGTATTTGGAAAAAATATAATATTATAGCACCAACCCAATCAATTATAAATTATGATAGCGAATAGAAAATAAAGAAGTAGTTTTTGTCGTTTCAGATTTGCTTGACCTTGAATTGTTAAATGCACCAGAACGAGTAAAAGAACTTTTACATAAATATTCTGTTGAAAGTTTTGAAAGAGTAGAATTAACAGAAGAAGCAATTGTTCTTGCAGATAGTTACATAACCAATGGTGTTGTTGGAAAAACGAGTTTAGAAGATTGCAGACATATTGCAATGGCAACAATTAATAAAGTTGATGTTTTAGCAAGTTGGAATTTTAAGCACATCGTAAATTTAGAGAGAATAAAAGGATATAATTCTGTCAATTTACGTTTAGGTTATACAATGATAGAAATAAGAAGTCCTAAAGATTTAATAAGATATGAAAACGACTAAAAAAGAAAAAACATTTGACGCAGTAAAAATGATGCGTGAAATAAGAACAAAAATTAGTGAAGAAACTAAAAATATGTCCTTTGAACAATTAAAGGAATATATAAAGTTAAAACTTGCCCAAAAGAATGTGAAATTAGTGGGTGAAAAATAAACATTAAATACAATCAATAAAAAAAATAATAACAAATTCCTTAACCGAAGTTGGTTTTGTAAAACGAAATCCGTATTTTTTTTTACTGCTTTTATAACTTCAAACCAAGAGTATATGGTTAATTTCTATTACAGTCAGCATTTTCTTTAAACGCTATTAACATTAATTCTAGTAATTTTCTCCCGCAGATTTTCGTAAATATTTTTCGATTATTTCGGCGAAATCTACGGGAGAAAATACCAACCCGTATATTTGCTGATATAAATAGAACTTAGTCGAGTATTTAAACCATTACTGTCTTATTGTAACGTTGATAAAGTTATCCCCAACAGGTAAATTATGCTTTTAAAATTTATTCCAAAACAAAAACCTCATTTAAATAAAAGTTTTCTTTTAAAGCAATTACTTTATTAAAATAAGAAACTTTTTCGGGTTGTGTTTTATTAATAAAATTACCTGTATCCCATTTTTTGTTTTTGTTAGAATCTGCAATCACTCTAATCACATAATTTGATGGTACAAGGTTTTCAAAAATATAATCTTGTTGATTTTTTGCATATATTTCATCAATTAGTTTATTATTTTCGGTTAGTAATTGTACGATTATAGGATAGGTTGCGTTTTCTACTTTTAAATTAATTTCGCCGTAAAAATTATCCTTTTTTGTTTTAAAACTGTACTTTAGTGTATCGGTTGTTTGGTCAAAAAAATCGGTTATTGCGTTTGGTAAAATTTCTAATTTATAATTTTCTTCTGGTTTTCGCTCGAACAAAACTTTAAGTTTATTCGCAAATAACTTTGTGGAGAAAGCAATTGCTGTTGAATCGTTTATTTTTAAATTTATTTTTGATTCATCTACAGTGGTTAGAGGAATGTTACTTGATAAAGTAATGGTATCTCTTAAAAAAAGAGTTCCTTTTATATTATTTATTACGATTAAACTATCTTGTTTTTTGAGTCTAAATTTAAGTGTTTTCTCTTCCTCAAAATTTGTGTTGTTGAAAATTATATTTGTAGAATCTAAATCTATTCCTTTATAGAAAAAATGAAGTGTATCTTTTTCTTTTTCAAAATAGGAAGCCGTTTTAATACTTTTGTCTAATAAAGATGCTTTTAAATTTTCGCCATTACCTTCAAAACCAAAAATAAAATGACCTTTAGAAACTTCAATTGGTTTTTTTAATTTAAAATCGGGTATTTGTTTAAATAATTTTAATTCAAAATCTTGTTCTGTTGGTAATGAAATAATAGAATCTAAAAAAGCAATTTTATCGCTTTTTGGATTGTAGATATAATTATTCTGACTTTCTTTTAATGCAATTAATTTGTATTTTCCTTTTTTAAGATTTGTAATTTCCCAAGCAATACTATCTAACGTATTGGTTATATAGGTCGGTTTTTCTTTAAAAATAGTAGAATCGTTATAGGCATCATTTATTTCGTATAATAATACCGAAACATAATCGTCTGTTTTTTTAAAAAAAGCATCTTTAACCTTACCTTTTATAGATAAAGAGTCAATATATTCGCCTGTAGAAAAAATATATTTAAAATTACTTAGTATATTTCCTTCATTATTATCCTCTATAGATTCGCCAAAATTAAATACATAGGTAGTATTTGCTTTTAAGGTGTCTTTAATTTTTATTGAAATTCTTTTACTAGGTAACCCAATTGGCGAAATTATTGGTGTATATTTTAAAGGTGGCGAAATTATTAATTGAGTTTGTAGGTCTTTTAATTTAACGTATTCGTCAAAATAAATCCGAATTTCATTATCTTTAAAGTTTATAGATTTATGTGCTGGAATTGAATTGATTAGTATAGGTGCATCTTCGTCTTTTTCTCCACCAGTAGGATTACCTTTTCTGGCACAACTAACAGTAAGAACCAAGAGAATTAATAAAAAAACAGATTTAAATTTCATTTATAAGTTTTACGCAAATTAACGATAAAAAAATGCTCTATGCAATAAGCTACAATTATAATATGATAAGTTTAACAAATTTGAAAAACTTTATAAATTCTTTCAAAAAAAACAATTAGAAAGTTTGCTTTTATTTAGTAAATGCCATTACCGCAATGCTTATTTTAATGCCTTTTATTTTAAGTAACTCATTGCAACATGCTTCTAAGGTTGCGCCTGTAGTAATAATATCATCAATTAATAATACGTGCATATTTTCAAAAGCAGATAAATCTTGTATAGAAAACATATCTTTTACGTTTTTCCAACGATCAAAACGCACTTTTTTACTTTGTGTTTTTGCAGCACTTTTTCGTATTAATATGCCTTTAATATATGGTGCTTTTATTTTGTTAGAAAGTTGTTCACCAAATTTTGTAACTTGATTATAACCTCTACTTTTCAATCTGTTTTTATGTAATGGTACAGGTATAATGTAATCTATATTTTTAAACCTATTACTTGTAACCATTTCATTACCAAGAATATTGCCTATTAAAACACCAATTTCTTGATGACCAAAATATTTAAGGTTATGTATTAGTTTTTGAACATTTCCTTTTTTTGCATAAAGGAATAATGCTGTAGCACTTTCGATTTTAATTCTACCGTAAAATATTTTTTCAACAGGATTATCGTTTAGATCTGAATAATTTGCTTTTGGTAACTCAAAAATGCAAAAACTACAGATTACTTTTTCTTGGGTTGTTAAAACCGTATTGCAGGATAAACATATTTTTGGGAAAAATAAATTTGCTATATCTTTAATAAATTGCATCTTTGTTAAAAATATAATATTAAATTAAGATAAGTGAATAATAAGAGAGGTTTTTTTAAAGAAGCAATAAAAAATATTCAAACTTCGGGTTCTTTAGTGCCAAGTTCTAGGCACTTAATTAAAACTATCTTAGAAGATATTGATTTTAAAACGGCAAAGGTTATTGTTGAATTTGGCCCAGGAAATGGTATTATTACACATCAAATACTTAAAAAATTAAATAAAAATGCTGTTTTGATTTGTTTTGAAGTCAATAGTCAGTTTTATGAACATTTGAAACAAATAAATGATGATAGGTTAATAGTCTTAAACGCTTCGGCAGAAGATATAAAAGAAGAACTTTTAAAATTAAATATCAAAACAATAGACTATTGTGTCTCTAGTTTACCATTAACAAATATACCAAATTTAATTGCAAAAAACATTTTAATTAATACTAGAGAAATTCTTAAAAATGGCGGTGGTTTCCATCAATATCAATACACTTTAAGTTTTTCGAAAAAAATAAAAAAAATATTTAACAAAGAAAATGTGAAAATAAAATTCGAACCATTAAATTTTCCTCCTGCATTTGTCTATAAATGTAATAAAATTTAATATTTTTGTATTTACTAATTTTTTAATATAATTTCATTATGTCTGACAATTCTAAAAAAGTAATAATTGCTATACTTGGTTTAATGTTAATTGGCCTTTCGGTTTTTTGGTATTTAGACCACAATAAACATGTAGAAACAATTGATACCTTATCTACTGAAAAAGAAGAAATTATAGCAGAATTAACTAAGTTAGAAAATCAATATGATATTGCAATAACTCAAAAAACGGAATTATCAAAAGATTTAGAAATACAAAAAAACAATATCATTAGATTTAAAGATTCCTTAAAAAATATTAAAAATACAAATTGGAAACTAATTAAATTTTATAAAAATAAAATTATCGGACTTACCACTACAAGTGATAGTATGTTGCGTATTAATGACTCATTGGTAAATATAAATAAGTTGTTAAATCAAGAAAATCAAGTGTTATATAATGAAAAAAACGAATTAACAACTAATTTAAACGAACAGTCAAAATTTAATGACACTTTAGTAAAACAAAACTTAAATTTAGCAAAAAAAGTTGCCATTGGGCAAATTATTAAAGTAAATAATTTTAAGGTTACTACTTATGATGAGAAAAAAAATGGTAATTACAAAGAATCTTTTAAAGCAAGAAAAGTAAATGTGTTTAAAACAAGTTTTTTAATAAACGAAAACCTAATTGCTAAAGATAAAGATATTATTGCATTTGTATCTATTGTAACACCAAGTGGAAGTGTTTTAAATAAAAAAGGAAAATTTACTACAACCGATAATAAAACAATTTATTTTTCTGACAGAACAATTATACCATTTAAAACAAGAGCAGTACCAACAGATATGATTTTAAAATCTGAAGAAAAATTAGAAAAAGGTTTATACAAGACCTATGTATATATAGATAATAAGCAAATGGCAGTTATTGAAACTATATTAAAATAACAATGTTAATATATTGAATAGTTAAGATTCAATGAGTAAAGAGAAAAAAAACACAAAACTTAATGAAATAAAAGCCGACTTAGAAATTAAGTTGGTTAAATTGGAATTGCAAAAAATTAAGTTGCAAGAGAGTCAGTTACAAGAAGATATTAAAAAGGAAGTTCTTAATACTGTTATAATTGATAATAAAGTTTTGCAAAAAGATTTAAACGAAAATAAGGAGTCCAATAAAAAGAAAAAAGAAAAAGAAAAAGAAAAAAAAGCAACAGTTATTGTTGGAAACTCGGAAGATAAAGAAGAGAAAAAAAAATCAAATAAACTAATTTTCTACATACTAGGTGTTCTTTTTTTATTAGGGATTATATATTTAACCGTAAAATATATAAACAATTTAAAATCCGAAATACAAAGCAAAGAGCAACTTTTAATAGATAAGAAGGAAAAAGAAAATATAAATTTTGATTCTAATGAATACTTTAAAGATGTAGAAGATGAAGTTACTGATGAAGAACTTCAAGATTTTACAAATTATAAAGATGTACCTGAAATCGTTGTAAATAATAGTAATAAGAGTAACAGTAAAGAAGTAAAGGTATCAAAGGTAATTAATGATCAGATTAATAAAGCCAATAACACAAAAGTAAAACCTATTATTAACAATAATAATGAAATAAATGATGAAGAATTAATTAATAGTAAAAATTTGGATTCAATTAATAATAGTCAAAAAATTGAAACAATTAATAGTAATCAAAATACAGAAACAATTATCGCTAAAGTAAAAACGGATTTACTTCAAAAAAATAAAAATTTAGTTATTGAAAATGAAGAAGTTAAAATCACATCAGATTTTATTAAAGTAATTGCATTACAGTATAAGGATAAAAAGTATAAGATTCCCAAAAAAGCAAAAAAAACAAATAGTTTTTCAATAAGAGTTAGATTAAACAAGTTTAAAGAAATGGATGCTAACAATAAAGTTAAAATAATGTTAGTAATTAAAAATACAGTTGGTAAAACATTAAAAATTGATATCAAAGAAGTTGACTTCACTAAAATAAAAACAACCTACATAACTTTTTATGAAACTTTTAGTAATAATTTAGAAGTAAATGAAGAATATTCATTTTCTATTTTAGCAAACGACAAATTAATAAAAAATATTACTAAAAGAATTTAATATTCCTTTTTATTGTTGTCCGATAAAAATTATTGACAAACACTAAAACCCAATAAAACAAAGAAATGAGGAGATATTTGTTAAACGAGACCTTGCTTTTTAAAAAATTAATAAAGAATTACTGCTAAACTTATTCTGTTAAATTAAAGATTGTCAAGTAGTTGCGATTTGGTCTTTTGTCTAATATTTAATAGCGAAGCGGTCTAATGTCTTTATTGAACAATACTAATTCCTTTTAAGAAATAATTAGTTCCTTTTATACATATTTTCTATTTTTGTCGAATGGCTAAACAAGAAGATTTTTTCAAAAAAGTAATTTCACACGCAAAAGAATATGGTTATATTTTCCAATCTAGCGAAATATATGACGGATTAAGTGCAGTTTATGATTATGCACAAAATGGTGTTGAACTAAAAAAAAACATACGTAATTATTGGTGGAAAGCAATGGTGCAACTTAACGATAATATTGTTGGTATAGATGCAGCAATATTAATGCACCCAAAAACATGGAAAGCATCAGGACATGTAGATGCTTTTAACGACCCATTAATAGATAATAAGGACTCAAAAAAAAGATACCGAGCAGATGTTTTAATTGAAGACTATTGTCTAAAAATTGAAAAGAAAATAACGAAAGAAGTTACAAAAGCTCAAAAACGATTTGGAGAATCTTTTAATAAAAAGGAGTTTATTTCTACAAATCAACGAGTATTAGGTTATCAAGAAAAAATTGATACTATTCTTTCTAGAATGGGTAAATCTTTAGAAAATGAAGATTTAGCAGATGTAAAATTATTAATTGAAGAATTAGAAATCGCAGACCCTTTATCTGGATCCAAAAATTGGACGGACATTAAGCAATTCAATTTAATGTTTGGTACAAAATTAGGTGCCGATGAAGCTACTGCAACCGATTTGTATTTAAGACCCGAAACCGCACAAGGTATTTTTGTGAATTTTGCTAATGTGCAAAAAACTGG
>CAYQTF010000067.1:0-13961 GCA_964420345.1 uncultured Flavobacteriaceae bacterium | reverse complement strand
TTTGAATTTAGATTATTCCATAATAATACCTGTTTATAATAGACCTCAAGAAATTGAGGAGTTATTGTATAGTTTAATAAATCAAACCTATAAAAAACGGTTTGAAATAGTTATTATTGAAGATGGTTCAAGTAATAAATGCGATTTAATAATCGAAAAATTTAAAGATAAATTAGACATTACCTATTTATTTAAAGAAAATTCTGGTGCTGGACAAAGTCGAAATAAAGGAATGAAAATAACCAAAGGAAACTATTTTATTATTTTAGATTCCGATGTTATTTTACCCAAAAACTATTTAGTTGCAATTGATAAAGCACTAAACTTTAAATTTACAGATGCTTTTGGAGGTCAAGATAAAGCACATAAATCATTTTCTGCTATACAAAAAGCAATTAATTTTGCAATGACTTCTTTTATTACAACTGGTGGTTTGCGGAATAATAAAGGCACAAATAATAAATTTCAACTACGAAGTTTTAATATGGGAATTTCCAAAAAAGCATTCTTAAAAACAAACGGATTTAGCAATCAGAATTATGGTGAAGATATTGATTTGAGTTTTAAATTATGGAACGCTGGTTTTGAATCTCAGTTTTTACCAAATGCTTTTGTTTATCATAAACGCAGAAGTAATTTTAAACAATTTTACAACCAAACATTTAATTTTGGTAGTGCAAGACCTATATTGAATAGACAACATAAAAAATCAGGTAAATTAACGTATTGGTTTCCTAGTTTATTTGTTTTAGGGTTGTTTGTTGCTGTCCTATTTTCGGTTTTTGGTTTTCATTACTTTTCTTATTTTTATTTGTGTTATTTTATACTGATTTTAATAACTTCTTTACTGTTCATTAAAAGTATTAAAGGCTGTTTTTTAAGTGTTATCGCTACTATAGTTCAGTTTTTTGGATACGGATTTGGTTTTATGCGTTCACAATTCCGTTTACGGATATTAAGAAAAAACATAAAAGAAACATTTCCTAAAATGTTTAATTGATTTGCTTATTTTTACAACTTCAAAAAACACAAAATGAAATATTTTAACAATATATTAGAAACTATCGGGAATACACCTTTAGTGAAATTAAATAAAATAGTTAAAGACGTAGATGCTTTAGTATTAGCAAAAGTTGAAACTTTTAATCCAGGAAATTCAGTAAAAGACCGAATGGCTTTAAAAATGATTGAAGACGCAGAAACCGATGGTAGATTAAAACCTGGCGGCACAATTATAGAAGGAACTTCTGGTAATACAGGTATGGGTTTGGCAATTGCAGCGACTTTAAAAGGTTATAAGTGTGTGTTTGTAATGGCAGATAAACAATCTAAAGAAAAGGTAGATATTTTACGTGCTGTTGGTGCAGAGGTTGTGGTTTGCCCAACTGCTGTAGAACCAGATGACCCAAGATCATATTATTCAGTCTCTAAACGTTTGGCAGACGAAAGACCTAATGCTTGGTATGTAAACCAATATGATAATCCGTCTAATACTGCGGCACATTACGAAAGTACAGGTCCAGAAATTTGGGAGCAAACTGATGGGAAAATCACGCATTTTGTGGTTGGTGTTGGTACTGGCGGAACTATATCTGGTGTTGGAAAATTTTTAAAAGAGAAAAATCCGAATATTAAAATTTGGGGAATTGATACGTATGGTTCAGTTTTTAAGAAATATCATGAAACTGGTATTTTTGATGAGAATGAAATTTACCCTTATGTAACCGAAGGAATTGGTGAAGATATTTTGCCGAAAAATGTAAATTTTGATGTTATTGATGGTTTTGAAAAAGTAACCGATAAAGATGGTGCAATCTACACACAAAAATTAGCAATAGACGAAGGAATATTTGTTGGTAATTCTGCAGGTTCTGCAATTAAGGGTTTATTACAAATAAAAGATAAATTTACAAAGGATGATGTTGTGGTCGTTTTATTTCACGATCATGGAAGTCGTTATGTTGGAAAAATGTTTAATAATGATTGGATGAAAAAAATGGGTTATATAGATTAATTTATAAATCTAAAATATTTACAATTAAAAATGAACTTCTGTTAGGTTCATTTTTTTTTATGCTTTTTTTTAAAAACACATTCAAAATTAAATTATAAATAATATTTATAATTATTAATCCTTGATAAAATTTAATTATATATAATAATATTTACGAACAATATTTATAAAAAAATCAGTATAAGTATTATTTATAACAATCGATATTTTTATAAAATTTAATGATTTAAAGTAGTGTAAATAAATTTATTTTCATCGATTATATTCATTTTTTAATAAGATTGTTTATCTTTATCTTGAAAATGGTTTAAAACACATCTAAAATAAGTTTCAGGTATTTTAAATCCATAAAATTGCTATTTTATTTTGTTATGATACAGGAAAATTTTTTACATTTTATTTGGAAAAATAAACTTTTTGAAATGGGTAAATTATGCTCGGTTTTGGGTGAAAATATTCAAATTTTAAAAGTAGGAATACATAATTTTGATGCTGGTCCAGATTTTTTAAATGCACTTTTGATTATTGGTAATCAAAAATGGGCAGGAAATGTAGAGTTACACATCAATGCATCCGATTGGTATGTGCATAATCACGAGCAAGATAAAGCGTATGATACTATAATTTTGCATGTGGTTTGGAATAATGATGTAGCGGTTTTTGATGCTAACAATAACCAAGTAGTTACTTTAGAATTGCAGAATTATGTAGATAGCTCATTGCTAGAATCTTATAATAAGTTGTTTTCTAAGTCTAAAAAATTTATTAATTGTGAGAAAGATATTAGTTCCATTTCAAAATTTACTTTAGATAATTGGTTAGAAAAGTTATATATTGAACGTTTAGAGCAAAAATCTAATTTAATCTTAAATTTATTAAAGCAATCTAATAATGATTGGGAAGCCGTTTTATTCCAATTATTAGCAAAGAATTTTGGTTTAAAAGTAAACGCAGATGCTTTTCTGGGTTTAGCAAATTCTTTTGATTTTTCAGTTTTACGAAAGTGTTTTAGTTCGGTAGCACAATTAGAAAGTCTGCTTTTTGGACAAGCAAATTTGTTTAAAAAAGATTGTGATGATGTGTATTTTAAGTCTTTAAAAAAGGAGTATTTGTTTCTTAAAAATAAGTTTAAATTAACTCCTATTCATGAAACTGAAATCAAATTTTTTAGATTAAGACCAAGTAATTTTCCGACAATTAGATTGTCACAATTAGCAAATTTGTATGTAAAAGAACAATCGTTATTTACCAAATTAATGTCTATTAATAGTTTAGAAGAATTTTACGAATTGTTTAAAGTTGGTGTTTCTGATTATTGGAAAACGCATTATTCTTTTGGTGTAGCGTCTAAGAAAAGTAGTAAAAACTTAACCAAATCGTTTATTGATTTGTTATTGATAAATACGATAATTCCGTTACAGTTTATATATCAAAAACAACAAGGTAATTTAGATATTGAAAAGTTGTTTAGTTTAGTAAGTGAAATTAAACCTGAGAAAAATAGTATTATTGATAAATATAATACAATAGGAGTAAAGTCCGATTCTGCTTTTAAAACCCAAGCATTATTACAGTTAAATGCTAATTATTGTAAAAATAATAATTGTTTGGGTTGTGTTGTTGGGAATGAATTGCTTAACCGCAAAGGTCGCTAAGTTTTCGCAAAGGTCGCAAAGTTTTTATTCTTATTTTTTTAAAAATTATACAGGAAACATAAAATAAAAGTCGATAAAACCAGTGAGTTCAACGAAAAACAAACTTTTAGTACAAACTCTTATACTTTTCAGGATCAACCTCATGCATCAAACCATAAATATTTTCAAAAATATCGGAATGATTTGGTTTAGAGAAATAATCGCCATCGCTACCATAAGCTGGTCTATGTGCTTTTGCAGAAATCGTTAAAGGTTTGCTATCTAAATATTTAAAAGCATCTTGTTTGTTTAATATTTCATCTAATAAATAGGCAGATGCACCACCATTTACATCTTCGTCCACAATTACTAAACGGTTTGTTTTTTGAATACTTTTCACAACATCGTGATTGATGTCAAAAGGTAATAAGGTTTGTGCATCTATAATTTCGATATTGATATCGACTTGTGCTAATTTTATTGCAGTTTCTTCCACTATTTTAAGTGTAGAACCGTAGGATAAAACGGTAATATCTGTACCTTCTTTAATAGTTTCCACAACGCCAATTGGTGTTCTAAATTCACCTAAATTAGACGGTAATTTTTCTTTAAGTCTATAACCATTCAGGTTTTCGATTACTAAAGCAGGTTCGTCGGTTTCTAATAACGTATTATAAAAACCTGCTGCTTTGGTCATGTTTCTTGGCGTTAGAATATACATGCCACGTAATAAGTGAATTAATGCGCCCATTGGCGAACCAGAATGCCAAACGCCTTCTAGTCTATGTCCGCGAGTTCTAATAATAAGCGGTGCTTTTTGTTTGCCAGAAGTTCTCCAACGTAACGTTGCTAAATCATCGCTTAATGTTTGTACAGCATATAGCATATAATCAAGATATTGAATTTCGGCAATTGGTCTTAAACCACGCATTGCCATACCAATTCCTTGACCGATAATACTTGCTTCTCTAATGCCAGTATCCGAAACCCTAAGTTCACCAAATTTATCTTGTAAACCTTCTAAACCTTGATTTACATCACCTATTTTACCAGCATCTTCTCCAAAGATTAGTAGTTCTTTGTGTTTTGTAAATAATGAATCAAAGTTGTTTTTTAAAACTAACCTTGCATCTACAATTTCTTCTTTGTTGTAAGTTGGTTTGACTTCCAAAATACTTAATGCGTTGTTATTTTCCTCGGAATATAAATGTGCCGAATATCTATGTTGCTGTCTGCTATGATAGTTTTTAATCCAATTTTGAAGTGTTGTTTTTGCTTGATTTTCTTCGTTTCTTAAATAAATTAAAGTTTGTCTTGCAGTATCTAAAATCACGGCTCTATCTAGTACGTCTAAATCTTCTAAATCATTTTTCAGTTTACTTATAAATGCTTTGTTTTCGCTAATAGCAATTACTTTTTCTAAAAGCGATAATAAAATAGTTCTCTCTTCTTTTATTGGTTCTTGAAATGCAGACCAAGCAGCACGTTTTGCAGTACTTGCCTCTTTTTTAGCATCTTTTTCTATTTGGATTAAGATGTCTTCATTATCTACAAAACGTAACATTCCGTCTTCGTTTTCTAATTCGAAATTTAAAATCCATTCACGCATTTTTAAGTTACAGTCGGTTTCTTTTTCCCATTGCAAACGTTCTTTTGATTTGTATCTTTCGTGTGAACCAGAAGTGGAATGCCCTTGTGGTTGCGTTAATTCAGTCACGTGAATTAAAACAGGTACATGTTCTTCTCTTGCAATTTTTGTTGCTTTGTTGTAAGTACTAATTAGTTGTGAATAATTCCAACCATTAACTCTAAAAATCTCAAAACCTTTTAATTTTTTGGTACGTTGAAATCCTTTTAATATTTCTGAAATATTTTCTTTGGTAGTTTGGTGTTTTGCATGTACGGATATTCCGTATTCATCATCCCAAACACTCATAACCATCGGTACTTGTAAAACACCTGCAGCGTTTATGGTTTCAAAAAAATGACCTTCTGATGTACTTGCATTTCCAATAGTTCCAAATGCAATTTCATTTCCGTTAACGGAAAATTTATTATCACCTTTTAATACATCAATATTACGATACATTTTTGATGCCTGTGCCAAACCTAATAATCTAGGCATTTGTCCTGCCGTGCAACTAATGTCTGCACTTACATTTTTTAAGTTTTTTAAATCTTTAAAATTACCATTGTTATCTAATGTTTGTGTGGCAAAATGACCATTCATTTGTCTTCCGGCAGAAGATGGTTCGTTAACTTGATCTGCGTCAGCGTAAAGACTTGCGAAAAATTCTTGAGGTGTTAATGCACCAATAGCAAACATAAAAGTTTGATCACGATAGTAGCCAGATCTGAAATCACCATTTCTAAAAACCTTAGCCATTGCTAATTGTGGCACTTCTTTTCCGTCACCAAAAATACCGAATTTTGCTTTGCCAGTTAGTACTTCTCGCCTTCCTAAAATACTGATTTCTCTACTTAAAACAGCAATTTTATAGTCTTTTAAAACTTCGTTTTTAAAGTCATTAAAGGATAAAGTGGTATTGGTTTTTGTATCTGAACTTGGCATAAATCAATTATTTTAGATTTTACAAAGTTACGATATTTTAAATAATAAAATGAATTACTTGTTCGCTTTAAAAGGTATTTCAATACTGTATTTAACAGGCGTTGGAATGTTTTTTAATAAACCAGGTTTCATAGTCGGTAGCGATTCAATTACTCTTTTCATTTCTTGAATTACCACAGGTTGCCAGTTTGTTACTGCTTTATAAACTTTAGATTTCCCGTTTTTATCTACTACAAATATTACTCTCATTAAATTTGTGCCAGAACCTAAATTCACATTAGATAAATTATTTGAATCGAAGTTTTTAAGAGCAAAAACAGATAGTTTTGTAATCATACAATTTTCTTTATCCATATTACTAAGTTGGTTTTCACAACCAGGATAAATCGGGGAAACTTCTATATTTAAATGATTGACTGAATTATCAAGTTCATAAATATTATGTTTGATATTATCTTTATTTAATTCTTTAATTAATTCGATATTTGGATTATTTTTAAGGATAGATTCCGATGAATTAGTAGATTCAGTTTTTTTATCATTAAAAACAGTAACAACTACATCATCATTTGTTTCTGTATTTTGTTTTCTTGCGCCTGCAATTACTGTATCAATCATTGCTTTTTCTTTATCGTAATCAGATAAACTTTCATCAATAATCGGTCTTTCTACTTCTTTAACAGGCATTATTTCTTTTATAACAGGTTTTTTTATTTCTGTTTTTACAGGAACAATTTTTTCAGGACAACCATTATTAGTTTTAGAAAATATTTGTGGACAGTCATCTTTATCATCAGGGAAACCATCATTATCTGAATCGATAATTTTGATAATTGATTTTTCTACTTCTTTAACAGGTGCTATTTCTTTTATAATTGGTTTTTTTATTTCTGTTTTTACAGGAATAATTTTTTCAGATAAAACATCATTATCTAAAAAGGTAACTTTAACAGTTCTTTTTATTGTTTCTTTACCAGGAAGAATCTCTTTTACTACATCTATTTTTTCAGGTACTAAGGTTTCTAAATTATCATCATCTAAACAACCAACTTTATTGTCACCTTTTACAAGCGGACATTTATCTTTATGGTCAGGCACACCATCTTTGTCGGAATCTATAGTTACTCCATTTGAGTAAACAAAAGCACCTTTCTCTGTATTTGGTTCTTTGTCAAACTGATCTATAACGCCATCTTGATCAGAATCTACTAATTTAGTTATTGATTTTTCTATGATAGAAATCTCATCAGTTAACACATTGTCTTCGGTTTTATCGATTTGACGTTCTTTTTTGTGCAACTTAAATACAAGACCTAATTGTGTGGTAAAAAATGTTTCTAAATGTTGTTTTGTACTTACTGCTGCATCTAAATGATCTTCGTTATTGAAATTTACATTTTGCCTTAACTCTAAATCTAATCGTTCTGATAAACGATATTTTAAACCAATACCAGAAGTGTAATAAATAGATTTTGACCCATTTCCTCTTTTGTTTGCAGCGAAATCAACTATTAATTCGTCGGTATCTTCATTATATAGTTTGGCAGAATAAGTATGATAACCTATTCCGAAATAAGTAGTTACATTAAACTTTCTGTCAGTAAATTCATTGGTATTTAATGCGCTTAGGTTTATTACTAAGTTAGCATCTCCGCCAAAAGTTTCGCCTTCAAATCTTAAATTATTTGCGTTATATTCTGGTAATGATGTAAATGTATCTTGCGAATTACCTTCGGTATTTAGTATTTGCCCCTTTAATTCAAATCCAAAAGCAGGAGTTATCATTTTGTTTAAATATAAATAAAATCCCAAATTTGGTGCATCGGAAGTTAAATCGCCATGCATTGCAAAATTACTTACACCTGTACCAATTGTCCATGAACTTATTTCAATTTCATTTTTTTGAGAAAAAATAGTTGTGCAAGTAAATAGTATAAAAAAAATTAAGATTGGAGATTTCATAAGGGTTGATTTTTTTCAGAGATAAAAAATATAAATTACTTTATCAAAAAAGGTATTTTAAAACTATATTTAACTGAAATATTATTATTTTGATATTTTCCAGGTGTCATTTTCGGAATAGATCGAATCACTCTATTTACTTCTTTTTTTACATTTTGTGGCCAATGACCAACGATTTTCCCGACACTACTATTGCCTATATTGTCAATAATTAAAAGAACACGAATGTTATTATATCCTTTTTTTAGATTGGATTTGTTGAAATCTTTAGTATTGAAATCGCGATCTACATGGTTAGATAACTTTGTGGCAAAGCAATTCTTCTTATCTCTTTCTGAATATTTGTTTTCGCAGCCAGAATATATTGGTGACACTTTAATATCATTAAAATTAATCGAATTATTTAAAATAGCATTTGAATAAACTAGATTTGAGTTTTGTTTGTTAACATATAGATTATTACTGCTTTTTTTAATGTAATTGTTTAGGGCAATCTGTTTTTTAGGTTTATTGACATAGTTATTCTTAGAACTATTTTTCAATTTACTATATGAAGTAACATTATTTACTTTTTTGGGCACTTTAATTTTTTTAGTTGCCTTTTCTAATTTTGAATAAGAAGTTACATTAGACGTGTTTTTTGTTGCACTTAAATTAGTTTTTTCAAGTTTAGAATACAAAGTAACGTTAGAAGTGAATTTGCTTGTTTTATTTTCTGTAACAGGTTTTTTATAGTTGTTTAACTTAGTGTAAGATGTTACATTAGAAGAGTAATTTGTTGATTCCGAATAATTAGGTGTGCTTACATAGTTGTCTAATTTGGAGTAGCTAGTTACATTAGATGAGTATTTTAATACTGGTGTTTTAGACGCAATATTTATATTAGAGTTCATGGCAATATTGATAAAATCATCTTCTTGCATAGGTCCAAAATTATTTGATAATAACTCTAGTTTGTTGTTTTTAAAAGCAAGTTTCAATTTTTTTTCATAAATGTTAACGATAGAATCCTTAATATTTTGAGATATTTTATCAAGATATATTTTATTGTTTTTGACTAGAACAATAGAGTCATTATGGAACTTAGTTCCGAAATCAGAAATTATTTTATGGATACTAGTTTCCTTAAATTGATGATTATTTTGCTTATTGAAATAAGAAAAACTCAATAAAATTAATAAGAAAAAAATAATACCTAATAATGCGTAAGTTAAATTTTTAAATGACAAGTTATAAGTTTTGTTAAAAAATATATTCTAAGGCAACAAAAGTACTATTTTTTTAGGTATTTTAAAAGCGTTTTGTTTTTTTTTGATGCTAGAAGGTGTAAAATTAATTTTTTAATAAAAACCTCTTTTGATAAAATTAAAAACTTTACCTGGACTTAATGTTAATACAAATCTAATTTTAGAATCATAATTTTGTAAACTTGGTTCAAAACCATTGCTAGATTGTAGCGGAAAATAGACTTCTAAAATGTTATGTACAAAATTGAATCGTATGCCTGTATCGTATTTGAAAACTGGATCAAAACCTTTATTTTTAAATAGACCTGCATCACCATAAATTTCTATCCATCGCCAAATGCTAAAACTATTATTTGTTGTAAGCATCCATTTATTGGCAGAGTTTTCATCAAAAAAACTTTTAAAACCACCTTCGGTTATGATAACTTGTTGGTTTAAAAAACCAGTTTCTTCAGACCGACCCAAGTAATCTAAATCGAAAAGGTAATCTGAAGCACGATTTAATGAAAAATCGAAAAAAGTATCTTCGGTATCATTAAAAACAAAAGCGCCTGCAAATAGTCTAAAATCAAATTGCCTGTTTTTATCCGTTAATTTTCGATACCTAAAATCTAAAGCAAGTTTACTAAAATTATCTGCAAGTTGAAAATCTAAATTGTATCTTAAATCTTTAATTATTTCGGGTTTAAAATATGTGTATTTTATATTAAAAACACCATAACTATCCGATTCTAACCTTGGTGAATTGCTTTCAGTTTCACGGTTAATGTAAACATAACGAGACGATAAATTTGTGCCACCAACATCGCGTAAGTTTTTTCTTTTAAAATGAATACTTACAAACGGTGATATTCTTGTAAAAGACAAATCAGGTGCATAATTTGAAGTGCTTAACGGTAAACCAGCACGTAATCTATAAATACTAGATTTCTCTGGATATAATTGATAAATTAACGAAGCAGAACCGACAATTTGTTGACTTTTAATACCGTAATTAGGTTTAAAACTATATAACCAATTTTTTTTTAAAATGGTTTTGTTAGAAATATCGACTCCTAAAATCAAACCATCATAAAAATTATAATCGTATTGAAAATTGTAAAATACCTGATTGTAATATGGGTTTTCAATATCTTTAAAAAAACGAAATTGTATAGGTCTGTTTAGAATACTTGAATTAAGGTTTTTCCAGTTATCACGTGAATTTAATTCAGGATATAAATTTTCATAATTTAAAGAAAGTTTATTAAAATCTCCTTTAGGTATTGTTATGGTTTGTATGCTGTCTATTTTTGGTAGCCATTTTTTAAACTGTATATTTTTATTATTTAAACCATACAGTAAAATTGGTGTTGTGATATTACGTTTGTTTTTTATGGTGACTTGAATGGAATCCGAAGTTTTTTTCACCTTAGTTATTGTGTAATCAATTTTCTTTTTAGTTTGTAAATAATCTCCAAAAAACCAATCTAAATTTTTAGAGGTTTTGTTGGTTAAAATTTCTTTAAAATTACCACTTTTTGTTAATTGTAATTTGTTTTTAAGATAGAATTGTTGTAAACTTTTCTTTATTATTTCATTATTTAAGTAACTATCTAGGTATTGTAAACCAATACCCGATTTATATTTATTTACAATTTTTCGATTAAAAGTAGAAAGAGAATCCGTAGGTGTTGTTAATGCTTGGTCTAAATTTTTTCTAGTAGCAAATTGGAATACAAATGGAAACTTGTCATTAAATTTTAATTTTGCAATTTTATAAGATCGTATCCCCCAAATTTTTGAAATTTTTCCCATTGCATTTATTTCGGGATAATATTTTTCAATATATTTCATCATTAAAAAAGTTTGAATTCCGTCGTTTAGCCAAGTATCTTTTCTTCGGTTTGTTAAAATGGTATTGTTAATATATTTATTAGTTAACGCTTTAAAGTGTTTGATATCGAATTCAAAGACATCATTAAACGGATTGAGAATTTTCGGCAGTTGATTTAAACCATATACAGGGTTTTTATCATAAGTAATTTTATTTACTAATAATTTATCATGTGGGTATTTTCCTAAATAATCTGTAATAAATGCGATTTCCCTTTCAATAATTGCGTGCGTTATGGTGTTTTTTATTTTAGGATTATTTAGGTTGGTGATTAACTCTAAGTTTTTAGTTTTATAGATGTCAAAACTGTTTTTTGTACTAATATTTAATTCAATATCAGTTCTGTTTATTCCTTTAAGATAGTAGGTTGTAAACTTGTTTTTTACAATAGTTTTCTCTGTTTTTAAATCCGTTTGTATGGTGTATTCTTTAGGGACTTTAAACTCAATTTCAAAATCTGTTGGGTTGGTAAATAAATCATCCATATTATAGTTACTCATACTTTGCCAATGATTGTTTTCAAAAACAACAGGTATTAAATACCAGTATCTTAAGTTGTAATTGTTTTTTGAATGACCGTATTGAGTGAATTTTGAATTTGGTAATTTAATAGTATATTCAATTAATAAAGTAACGGAATCTTTAGGTTTTAAAGCATTATTTAATTTTACTTTAATTATGTCGGAAGTTTTTTCTTCAAATTCTAAAAATGTTGAATCAGACGACTTAGCAATACTTGTGATTTTCGAGTAACCACGGTCTTTCTTTTTTGCAAAATAAAAAGACTTATCGTAATCTTCTAATAGACGTTTTGATAATAAAGTTTTTTTATTTTTATAACTATTTGCCCAATTATGAAAGTGGATATTAGACATTGAAACATTAGAATTATTGTAATAAATAATTTTTTGTATTATTTTTATTTTATGAGATTTTGGATTTAAATCTGCAACAATTTTTATTTGTTGCCTTTGTGAAAAACCACAAAAAAACCAAAGTAAAAATAGGATAAAAAATTTAATTTTCATAAAGGCTAATATATATTAAAATGTTCTAATAATTCTTAATTTTTATGTTAAGAATTTATTTTAATATTTAACAATAGTTTAGAGACTCTGTATTAAATTTGTTTTTTTTACTACATTTGATACTTAGTAAATAAAAAAGGGGAATTCAATTTACAAATCAAGGGGTCAATCAATTTTTTTTGACAAATTTTATAAATCAAATAAGTATTAATTTTTTAAACGAAATTAGGTGTTGCTTATTATATAATGTGTGTGTTTAACGCATTCCTTTTATTTGTTTTATAGGGATCTATAAAGAATTAAATAAATGAAAAAAATAATTATAGGAATATTGTTTTTTGTTGGGTTGAATATCTATGCTCAAAATAAAAAAGCAGCAGTTTATTACACAAAATTATCTGAAATTAATACAGAGGAAGAAGATTTTGGCGTAACTTATTATGGTGTAGAATATATTGTTTTAACTTCAAATTCGATAGAATTAGATGGGTTAGAAGGAAAACAGAAAAAAGCAAAAAAGAAAAAAGGTAATTTGTATAATTTATATTATGCAAGTGTGACAAAACACAATATAGTTGCAAATAAAAAATTAATTAAAAATGGTATGCCAGAAGGTAGTAATTATTCATTTGCAGTTTTTTCTAATGATTTGTCTAGGGTGTATTTTACAGATAATAATAATTTATTTAGAGCAGATGTGAAATCCGTTGGTGTTTGGGAAAACATAACAAAACTTGGTATAAATAAAGGGAATTATAATTATGCACATCCTGCATTAAGTAGAGATAATAGAACTTTGTATTTTGCTTCTGATATGTCTGGAACTTTAGGCGGAATGGATATTTTTAAAGCAACAATTAATTACGATGGTACGGTTACAAATCCTAAAAACATGGGTAAAAAAATTAATACAAAAATGAACGAATTGTTTCCTTTTGTTGATATTGAATCTAACCTGTACTTTTCTTCAAATAGAGAGAATAGTTTAGGAGGTTTAGATGTGTATATAATCAATTTAAAAAATCAAAATAATATACATCATTTGCCAGAACCTATTAACAGTACTTCAGATGATTTTTCTTTTATAATTAATTATGATGACCGAGGTTTTTTTTCCTCAAATAGAGAATATGGTAAAGGAAAAGATGATGTATATTCTTTTATTAAAATGGCGAAAGATGGTGAGGAAGAAAGTGAAGTAATTATAGTAGCAGAACCTGTAATTGAAATATGTGAACAAAAAATTTCTGGACTTATTAGAAATTTCAAAACAAATGCAATTATAATTGGTGCAACTGTTGTTCTTTTAGATGTTAATTCTAAAACAATTAAGGAGTTGAAGTCAAATAGAAACGGCGAATATTTATTTACGATCAATTGTAATACTGAATACCATATAAAGGTGCATAAAATTAGCACCAATTAAGGTAACAAAAAAGAAAAAAGTTTTATCTAAGGTTGAGTGCCAAACTATGTTAGATAAAATTAATTCGATAGATTTTGACTTAAATAAATTTATTATTTCTGAAGATACAGCAGACGAATTAGATAAAGTTATTGCTATATTTAGAAATTAGCCATCCCCTGTTTTTTTTAGTTAAATTTTAAATTGAGTTGCCCACTATTCT
>CAYQTF010000066.1:2181-14047 GCA_964420345.1 uncultured Flavobacteriaceae bacterium | reverse complement strand
AAAAAGGTTTAATTTATTTCTAGTATTTTCCTATAAAGACATTAGACCGCTTCGCTATTAAATATTTAGACAAAAGACTAAATTACAACTACCTGACAATCATTAATTTAACAAAACGTAATAAGTTTAGCAGTAATTATTTATTCGTGAGACTCTAAAAAATTATTTTCAATTTTTTAGTTAGCCATGCCTTTGGCTTGACGAGTCGAACTAATCCCGATTTTTCAGTGGAATATTGGTTTAATACCTTTTATTTTATTTTTTAAAAAACAAGGTCTCGTTTAACAAATATCTTCTTACTTATTTGTTTTATTGGGTTTTAGTGTTTGTCTATAATTTTTATCGGACAACAGTATATTGATATTAACTCAAATATATTTAGTTTTCTTAGTGCAAATAACACCAAATCACAACAATATGTGCTGTCTAATTAATTAGTAAGTATTTTTTATCTGATTTTATTAGAGGTTATGGTTTGCTTGTTTTTGGGTTTTGAAGTAATAGATTTAAATTCTTAAATCTCCAATCAACAATCTCCAATCGTTAATCTTTTTTTAGCATTTATAATGTTTTGGAAAAATCATTTTATAATTCTCTCCAACTTTTATATGTTATCCATTTACTTCACAAAAATAATAGATTTACTATAACTCTGTCCGTTTACAGTCAACCTATAAAAATATTGACCAACTGTATATTTAATTCCATTAGGGTTTAGGTTAATTTGATAATTGCCAGATAATATTCTTTCGTTGTAAATTATGCCTAAATTTTTTCCTAACACATTAATAAGTTCAATCTTTACATGGCTTGCGTTTTTAATAGTAAAATATACATAAACGGAATCGTTTTTATAAATTGGTTTATGTATAAATTGATTACTAATATAATCGTTTGTACCAACAGTTCCGTTACAAATAACACCAAGATCTTCTCTTGCATAATTAGCCAATAATGAATCGTTTACAATTGTTGCGTCAATACATAACCAATCTTCTAAAATACTTGCGTAAACACTTCTAAAATCTGTAGTTGGTATTAAATTTTCATCTTCGTCTAAATTTGTTAAACTTGGGTGTGTGTTTATAAAACCGTTTCCGTCAAGACCTTCGCCAAATAATAGCATGGTACTTGCTGCACCATGATCACAACCGTTAGATGCGTTTTCTTCTGGTCTTCTGCCAAATTCTGAAATGGTCATTGCTAATACATTTTGACCAACACCAATATCATCTAAATCTTGAAAAAAATTAGTTACTGCATTGGTAACATCACTCATTAATTCTTGATGTCTAATTGGTTGGTCTGCATGTGTATCGAAACCATCAACAGTAACCATATAAATTTTTGTGCCTAAATCACCTTTTATTAATCTAGCGCAAATCGCTAATTGCTTCGCAATATTAGATTCGTTATAATTGGCATTATTTGAACCATTATTATAAGCTTCGTGAATTACACCTGCATACGTATAGGTTGTATTTACCACGGAACGAATCCAACCTAATTGATCACCAAAAGTGCATGGTGGCAGATTTTGAACATCATAAGCAACACCACTTTGGGCAATAGATTCTAACTGATCTGGGTTTGCAACCGAAAAAGAATAACCTGCATCTTCGCCAGTAAATAATAAATTACTTAAACTCCCTATCTGAATTGCTGGTGGAATATCTGGCGGATTTAATAAATAATCTGGATACAAACCTTCAAAATAACGACCAAAAACTCCTGTTTGAATGTCATCGCCATTATCACCAGCGCTAGACCAAATATCTGCCGAAGCAAAATGAGATAAATTCTGATTTGGATAACCTACGCCATGCACAATTTTCATTTTTCCGTTATTCCACAATCCTTGCATATCTTGCATGTAATTTGGCATTCTAAAATCGGTTGATAAAGCAAAAGATTCTGTGCTTGGTATTTTTATAGTTGGTCTTAAACTTTCATAAGTATCATAATCGTATTGTGGTATTACGGTATTTAAACCATCATTGCCACCTTTAAGTCTTATTATTACTAAAACTCTATCGTTGTCACTTGTAGTTAATGCAGCACTTAATGGTGTTTTTGTTGCCGCCGAAACGGGTATTTTACCTAACATAATAGATGCTGCGCCTGTTAAACCTAATGCTTGTAAAAAAGAGCGTCGATTCCAAACTGCATGTTCTTTGTCGTGACTATCTTTCTTTATATTGGAAGAATTTTTCTTTATATCTAATTTTTTATCTGAACACATAAGCCGTTATTTTAATTGAAATTCTGGTAATTTACTAATATGAAAAAGTAATAATACTACTTGATATGGAGCAACTTCCCAAGTTAAGTTCCATAAATTATTATCAAAATAATTTTGAGGTATTTGATCTTTAAAAACTACCGTTGCTATATCATAATCTGCTTGTGTTTGTAAACCTGCAGTAATAAAATGATCTACAATTAATTGGGTTACTAATGCAGGATCTGTTTCGGTTTCATCAACAAAGCGAAGTGCTAAAGATCTTAAAGATTCGTTATGGTTATCCCAAATACCCCATAAAAACCATTCAAAACCTTGCCAACGACCAATTAATGTGCTGGAGTTAATCCAATCGTGATTGCCTTGCCAACCAGCAACATCGGTTGGGTCAAAAAGCAATTGACCTAATTGACCGTTAAACCAAATTAATTCTAATTTATTTTGTTCGGTTACAAAAAATTCGCTGTCATTAAAAAAACAATTAAAAATATCAAACGGACTTTTAACAATAGTTCCAAAAGTAAATTCATCAAAAAAGTGATTGCTTTTAAATAATTGCCTATAAACAGGTAGCAATTCAAAATTATTTGCAAGAAAAGTTGTTGCTAATTCGCTAACAATAGTTTCGTTAATTTCAGGTGAAACAAAATAAGCATATAATTTGGTGCAAATATAATTGGCAACCAAATCGCCTTTTTCTTGAAATAAAATATCAATTACATCATCATAACCCCAATTTCCTTCTTGATTAAAAATGTTTTTTAAGTTTACAGTATCATCATCAAAATCATTTATATTAAAAGTAATTGGCGCACAAAAATCTGTATAACCCGTATAACCTGTAAATGCTCTTGCGGTTTGTACAATGTCTTCTTGTGTATAGCCATTATTTACACCTAAAGTAAATAACTCATAAAACTCTCTTGCATAATTTTCGTTAGGTTCTACTGCGGTGTTTTGATAACCGTTTAAAAACACAATCATTGCTGGCGTAATACCAATTGCCCTAACAAAATCTTTAAAATTACCAAAAGCATAGGTTTGTAAGGTTTGGTAATAATCATATTGCCAAGATGGACACCAAACATCTTCTAATTTTGTAACAAAATGGTTATGCCAAAACATAGTAAATCTACCACGCAAACTATTATTTAACATGTCGTTTTCAAAATGAAGATACATTTCTTCGTGTTGTGGTTCAACTTCAGTATCAAAATCGGTATAATCATTAAATGCCATGTTTGCCCAAGTTGGTGGCGGCATTGTTCCTAAAGCAATAGATTGATTAATAATGTTATCAATAAAATTTGCAGGTGTTTGTGCTAATGCTTGGGTGATTTGTATGTCTGATGCTCCAAAACCTAATCTTCTATAAACGTGTTGCACTCTTTTTTTATTCCATAAATGTGTTGCATCTGGAACAAAAACTTCTAAATTTGATGTGTTGCAGTTTGGCATAAATTGATAAGTTTGTTATATATAACTGTATAAACTATAAATATAGTATAACTTTATGACTTTCTTTTTTTGTAAAGGTTTAAAATAAAAATTATGTGTACATTTAACCTATAGAAAAAATCGATGTTCTTAAAGAAAAATGATACTATTGGCATTATTGCACCAGCAGGTTTTTTAAAAGAAAAAGAGTCTTTAAATTATGCTTTAGCTTTACTTAAAAATTTGGGTTTACAATATAAACTAGCAACAAATTTATTTAAAAAACACCATCATTTTGCTGGGACAGATGAGGAAAGAATTGAAGGTTTTCAAGATTTTTTAGACGATAAAAAAATAAAAGCAATTTGGTGTGTTCGTGGTGGTTATGGTAGTGTTAGAATTATTAATAAATTAGACTTCACACAGTTTAAAAAACACCCTAAATGGATCATTGGTTATAGTGATATTACTGTTTTTCATCTAGCAATACATAATTTAGGTTTTGAAAGCATACATGGTTTTATGCCAACAAGTATTAAAACTATTTCTGAAAATAAATCTGCTGTTACTAATTTTAAAAATATCCTTTTCAGGGAAGTTATTTGTTATACCATAAAACCAAATATTTATAATAAATTAGGCAAAGTAACAGGGGAAATCATAGGTGGCAATTTGGCCATAATAGCAAGTTTACTAGGAACAAAATACGCAATTAAAGAAAATTTTATTTTGTTTATTGAAGAAATAGGCGAATATAAATATAACATAGACAGAATGTTACATAGTTTAAAACTAAATAATTATTTTAAAAACTGTATTGGTTTACTAGTAGGAAGTTTTACATATATTAAAAAAAACGAACCAAACTTTGGACAAACGATAGAAGAAATTATTTTAAATGTGGTTTCCGATTATAATTTTCCTGTTTGTTTTGATTTTCCTGCAGGACATATAGATAATAATAACCCCATAATTTTTGGAAGAGAAATAGTTTTAAATATAACGGATAAAAATGTGACACTAAACTTTAATCATTAACCCAAAACCCTTAACCATAAATGGCCAAACATTACGATTTAGGAATAACAGGTGAAAAAATAGCAATGGATTTTCTTGTGAAAAAAAACTATAAAATCATCGAAAAAAATTACCGTTTTCAAAAAGCGGAAATAGATATAATTGCACAAAAAGAAGACGTTTTGGTTTGTGTGGAAGTAAAAACAAGATCATCCGATTATTTTGGTGACCCACAAGATGCTGTGGATAAAAAGAAAATTAAATTATTAGTAAAAGCAATGGATTATTATGTAATATCTAAAGATTTAGATGTTGAAGTTAGATTTGATATCATTGCTATTATTAAAAATAATCATGAAACTACTATCGAACATATAGAAGATGCTTTTTTTTATTTTGAGTGATTATAAAGTATTAAATCAACTTTTTTTTTCTTTAAAGTGAAATAAAACCGACCCATAAAAAAGTAAACTATAACCAAATAGTTCTATTCCTTCTTGTATAACTGTTTTGTATATATGGTTATAGTTTTCGCCCATAATATCACGCCATAAACTACCTGTGCCAAATAATCTACTAAATAATACGATAATCATAAAACCAATAAAAATATAAGTAAATTGTTTGGTTTGACTATGAGTTAATAATGCTTGAGTTATTGTGTTTTTGTTTTTAAACGCATAATAAATAGTAATTAAGAAAATAATTATTGCGGGTATTTTCCAAAAACCATGCATTATAAAATCTAAATAATAATCTACTTCTCTAACAAACATCATTGTAAATAAACCCGTTACCAATATAAAAAAACCTTTAGAAGTACTGTGTTTTAAAGAAGCTTTTAAAAATATTATAGCAGAAATAAGAATAAAAAATTCTTGTAAATACTCTGTTAATGAAGTTTCAGATAATTCGTTTTTTAAGACCATTATATCTATAGTAATTATTTTTGGTATCAATACCATAAATAAACTAATAGTAAAAAAATCGAAAAGTAATAATTTAATTTGGTTGGTTTTCATCTAATTTCTATTTAATAATTCTGAAAATTATTTGTTTTGAATTTTTCGTGTGTAATCTTTTTATTGAGAGCAAATATAAACAATTTCCTTTTGTTTGATTATAATAATATCAAGTTGAATTGATGTTTTTTTCATTACACAACTAAGTCGTTTCAATTTATAATGTTTACATAAATTTTGAGAATCGATTAAAATTAATGCTTTTAAAATCATATATTGTTGTTTTACAGTGTATTATCGTTTAAAAATTTAATGTATATTTGCCAACATTTTAAAAATTCAATTAAAAAAAGAAAAATTATGATTAAAAATTTATTATTAGCATTTGTATTACTTATTTGTATAGTAACATTTGCACAAGATGACAAAAAAGAAGAAGGTCCAAAAGATGGTTGGACTAAAGGAGGAAATGTAGCTATTACATTTAATCAATCTGCATTTAACCACGAATGGACTGGCGGTGGAGTTTCAAACATTTTAGCAAACATTTTAATTAACTATGACTTTAACATGGTTAAAGGTGACTTAATATGGGATAATAAGATTATTGCAGATTATGGTGCTTTAAAAAATAAAGGTGACGATAACTTTACCAAATCTAATGACCGTTTAGAGTTTAACTCTTTAGCGGGTAAAAAAGCAAAAGGGTTTTGGTATTACTCTGCTTATTTTAACTTAAGAACACAAATGGACGCTGGTTTCACAACTTCAAAAGTAGAAACGCCGTTATTAAATGATGATGGTAGTGCTGTAATGCATAACGGTAATCCGTTAACAACTACTAGTGATGTTACAACTAGAGGAACACATTTCTTTTCTCCTGCATATTTTCAAATTGGTCCTGGTATGTTATGGAGAAAATCGGATAATTTAAAAGTTAATATCTCTCCTGCAGCTGCTAAATTGATAATTGTTCATGATGAATTTGCAGGTACTTTTGGTACTGATCCTGGCGAAACTTCTGCTTTTGAATTAGGAGCATCTGTACAAGGTTATTATAAAGTTAACTTAATGAAAAACATTTCTGTAGAAAATCTTTTAAACCTTTATTCTAATTATTTAGAAGATCCACAAAATGTAGATATAGATTATACAATGAATTTAGTTATGCAAGTAACTAAGTTTATTTCTACCAATTTAGTGTTTCAAGCAATTTATGATGATAACGCGCAACCTGGTGGTTTTCAAATAAGAGAAACTTTTGGTGTCGGTGTTAATTTTAAATTCTAATATCATTTCGGACAGTCCCGAACCGTTGGGAGAAAGAGCGACGAGGAATCTCTAACTAGAAATACGTAAACTTTTAAAAAAGACCTTTTCTTAAATCGAAAAGGTCTTTTTTTATAAACTTTCAACTAAATAATTAGTTTAAACTAATTTTTTAGTTTATGTTTGTCACATCAAACTAAAAACTTAGTTGCAAAATGAGCAAACAATTAACCAAAGCCGAAGAACAAATAATGCAAGTTTTATGGCAGTTAGAACTCGCAAATGTTAAAGATGTAATTGAACAATTACCAACACCAAAACCTGCATATAACACAGTTTCTACTATTATAAGAATATTAGAAACTAAAAAATTTGTTGCGCATGAACAACACGGTAAAGGCTATAAATATTACCCAATTGTTAAAAAGGAAACCTACTCAAACCAAAGTATTAATAAATTAGTAAATAACTATTTTAATGGTTCTTTTAAAAGTATGGTTTCGTTTTTTGCTCAAAAAAATGATATTGATTTACAAGAAATGGAAAGTATTTTAAAGGAAATAAATTTAGTAAATTCCAAATCTAAAAAAACAAATTCCAAATAAAAAACAATTTTCAAAAAACAAATAGTATATCTAATAAAGTCGGAATTTATTATTTGTCTTTGATAATTTTAAATAAAAATTATGATAAACTATATTATACAAGTTTTACTATTTCAAACACTATTTTTAGCTGTGTATGATTTATTCCTAAAAAAAGAAACCTTTTTTCAATGGAATAGATTGTACTTAATATTAACTTCAATAATTGCTTATGCTATTCCGTTTATAAAAATAAATAGCATTGGTAATTATGTACAGGAAGAGTTTATAATACCAGAAGTTTTTATAAATCCTGAAATGATTTTTCTTACTGAAGTTGTTATTAATAAACCAACTTCTTTTTTTACTTTAGAAAATTTTTATTTTTTAGGTTTCCTTTTAATGACTGTCTTGTTTTTATATAAAATTTCTCAAATCATTAAAAAAATACACAATAATCAGGTAATCAAAAAACCAAATCATCAATTAGTAATTCTAAAAAAAGAAAATAGTGCTTTTTCATTTTTTAACTATATTTTTTTGGGTGATTCTGTATATCAAAAAGAACATAAAGAGGTTTTAAAACACGAATTAATTCACGTAAAACAAAAACACAGTTTAGACTTAATATTTTTTGAAATGCAGAAAATAGTGTTTTGGTTTAATCCGTTTTCTTATTTGTTTCAAAACCGAATCTCAACCTTGCACGAATATATTGCCGATGCAAAAACTATTAAAACAGAAAATAAAACTTCCTTTTTTGAAAACCTTTTAAACCAAACTTTTAATGTGGAAAAAATCACATTTGTAAACAATTATTATAAACAATCCTTACTAAAAAAACGAATTATTATGGCTACAAAAAACAAATCAAAACAAATTATTAAGTTGAAGTATTTAGTGGTAATACCTGTTTTGTTATTGATGTTAATTTATACATCTTGTAGTAATGAAATAAACGAAAACAACATCGTTGAAATCGAAAATATTATACCTTATAAAAATTTAGATCAAGTACCTTATTTAGCAAATACGAAAGAAACCGATAATGAAAACCGTAAAATGGAATTACTTCTAAAGTTAACAACCATTCCGTTTGAAAACATTAATTATGAATTAATAAAAAACACTCCTAAAGAACTTAAAAACGAAAAATACTTTTTACTCCTTAAGTTTATAGTTGACCAAAATGGCAATAATACATTATATAATAAAAACGAAATACCAAAATATTTTCTATCAGAAGCTGAGAAATTAATAATGTTAATACCAAAAATAATACCTGGTGAAAAAGATGGGAAAAAAGTAAATACAACATTAGTGATGGCATTAATAACTAATACAGATGCTTCAGAAACCACCAATTCTATAATCCCTTTTTCACAAATAGACAAAATACCTGTTTATCCAGGATGTGAAAATTTTATTACAAATAAAGAAAAATCAAATTGTTTAAACAGAAAAATAAAAGGTCATATTTCTGAAAATTTCGATGTTAATCTAGCTCAAAACCTTGGGTTATCTCTTGGGAAAAAAAGAATTTCAGTACAATTTATAATTAATAAAAATGGTGAAATTGAAGATGTAAAATCAAGAGCGCCACACCCAAAATTACAAGAAGAGGCAATAAGGATTATAGAACTTTTACCTAAAATGAAAGCAGGAGAAGAAAACGGTAAAAAAGTAAAAGTGCGTTATAATTTACCTATTACATTTAATATTGAAAATTAAAAATATGAAATTTAACATTATACTTATCGTATTATTATTTAGTCTTACAGCGGTTGCTCAAAATAACAATCAAAATTTTATGCAGGGTTTAAACAAAAGTATTGGTGAAAACTTTAATATGAAAATGGCAAGAAGTATTGGATTAGAAGAGGGAAAAGTACGCATTATTGTATCTATGAGAGTAGATAGTTTGGGTTTGTTTAAAGTAAAAGCAAAAGCACCACATAAAAAATTAGAAGTCGAAGCAGTTAGAGTAGTAAATGAATATTATATGAAAAACAAAGGAAAACTCGATAAAAATGGTGTAGGAATGTGTTATACTTTACCTATTCAATTTATGATTGAAAAAAATGACAATTAATTTAAAAATAACAATTCTGTTTTTATTTGTAAGTATCCTTTTAAACGCTCAAAACTTAGAACAAGTAGATGATTTTTTAAAACAAGGAAATTATAAACTTGCTTTAAATTTATTAGGAAAAGTTGAAAATAAATCTTTCGAGAACCTAGAGAAAATAGGTGATATTTATCAAAAAATAGGTAATTATGGTAAAGCAATACTCTATTTTGAAAAAGCATTACAAATTAAACCTTCTATAAGTACAAAAGAAAAATTAGGAAAAGCATACCAAAATATTGGAAACCCTAATAAAGCAATTAAATTATTTGAAAAAATTTTAGAGAAAAACCCAACAAATTATTTGCTTAAATATCATTTAGCAAAATTATTTTTTGCTAAAAAAAAGTTTTTGAAATCCGAAATTTTATTACATAATTTAATTAGTAATGATAAAACAAATCCTAATTACTATTACTACTTAGGTAATGTTTTTAATAATATAGATTCTATTATTAAGGCAAAAATTCAATATAAAAATGTTTTAAAATTTGATGAAAATCACTTAAAAACACATTACAAGTTAGCAACTATTTATAGAAAAGAAAAAAATATAGATTCTACTAATTATTATTTAAAAAAGGGCTTAAAAATTAATGCGAATTATACCATATTATTACAATTAAATAGTAAAGTTGCTTATAAAGGCAAAAACTATCCTGAAGTAATTAAAAGTGTTAAAAAATTAGATTCATTAATGGTAAGTTCTAAATTTTACAAACATTTACAAGGGTTTTCTTATTACCATACTTTTCAATATGAAAAAGCCGAAAAAATATTATTAAAACTATTACTTACTAAACAGGCAGATGAAAAAACACTGTTTTATCTAGGTTTAACACATAAAGCATTAAAAAATTTCGATCAGGCAACCTATTATTTTTTACTGTCAATTCAACAACAAACACCACAATTATCCCAACATTATTATCAGTTAGGGTTGATTGCAATAGCAAATGAAAAACCTAAAATTGCAATTAAATATTTTAAAAAATCAATCGAAGAAAAACAATATAATCCAGATGCTTTGTATCAATTAGCAACTTTAAGTGAAGATTATTACAAAGACAAAAAAATAGCATTAGAACTATACAAAAAATACTTAAATATGTTTGAAGGTCACCACAAACAAAGAGCATTATATGTAAAACAACAAATTAAAAAGATTAATACATTACTGTTTTACAAAAATGAATAAAAAAAGGTTCTACTACAAATTTAGTGGGTAAAGATTTAACCTGCTATTAAAAAGAGAAAAATCCAACAAATTATTTGCTTAAACATCATTTAGCGAAATTGTTTTTTGCTAAAAAAATATAGTTTATATTAGTCTAAATTTTTTAATATATTTAACTTTTTGTTCTTTCAATTCTCCATCTACTTGTAATAACTTATATTCAAAAGATTCTATTGTAATTGAATTTTCAGTTTGTTTAATTACATTCAGTTTTAGTAATTCTTCTTCTGTTTTAATTTGATTTTTATATTTATATTTCATTTCTTGATTGTATTTATATATGCTAACCTTATTCTTAATATTTGTTTAAATTACATATTGCAATATACGTTTATTCTACTACTATTTCATAATTATAATCTTTACTTAAAAAATAAATTATTATGGCAACAAACAACAAATCAAAACAAATTTTAGTTTACCAATTCAATTTATGATTGAAGATAAGGAAATTAAAAAATAATACTATTTATAGTAAAGGCGTTTTGCAAAACGTCTTTACTTTCTATTCTTCTCAAACACATTAACAACAGCACTATGGCTAACTGTTTTGTTAGCAAAATAACCTAATAAATACTGCGTTTCCTCTTTGTTAGCACCAAGTTGTTTAATAATATTACCTAAGTGCATTTTCATGTGTCCTTTCTGAATTCCTGTAGTAGTTAAAGCACGTAAAGCAGCAAAATTTTGTGCCAAACCAACACACGCAACAACTTGCATGAGTTCCTTAGCGGATGGATTTTGCAATATTTCTAAACTCAATTTCGCTAACGGATGCAATTTTGTCAAACCACCAACCGTACCAAGTGCCAACGGAATTTCTAACCAAAAACTAAAAACACCTCCCGAAGCGTCGGGACTAATTTTGGCATTCGATAAACTCTTATATTTTCCACTTCTAGAAGCATACGCATGAACGCCTGCTTCAACAGCTCTAAAATCGTTTCCTGTGGCGATTACAACCGAATCAATTCCGTTCATAATTCCTTT
>CAYQTF010000066.1:0-2081 GCA_964420345.1 uncultured Flavobacteriaceae bacterium | reverse complement strand
AACTGATAGTAGTCTTTTAAATCTTCGGTTTTATTGCGTAATTCAATATCTAAAATGCCACCGCCACGTTTTCGCATATTTTTTGTGATGCTTTCTGTGACTTTAAATAAATCTGATTTTATGGTTTTAAAATACGCTTCCAATACATTGTAATCACCTTGATACATAAAATGGACTTGCCCAGTTTTTGTGGTACTAATTACCGTAGTTTTAAAACCACCACGAGTGCTCCAAAATTTAGCAACCAAAGAAGCGGCTGCAACTACCGAAGACTCTTCAGTTACCATTGGTATCGCATAATCTTTACCGTTTATTACAAAATTTGGCGCAACAGCATACGGAAAATAGAAATTTGAAATGGTGTTTTCTATAAAATCGTCGTGTAAATTTTGTAATTTTTCATCGGAATTTACATAACTCTTTAAGGTTTTAATTCCTTGTTTTTTATCACTGAAATAGTTTTCAGAAAGCCAGTTAATTTTTTCTTCTTTGGTAAATTTTGAAAAACCTGCTATTTGTTTAGACATTTAGATAATAATTATAATTTATGATTTTTAATAAAATAATTTACATATTCAGGTATTTTAGTGCCTAAATAATAAGGTAAATTCATTAATAAATATGGTGTTCCTTCTGGTGTTTTGATTTTTTCGATAAGAAATTCTCCTGCAAATATTCTAACCGCATACGGATGATTTGTTCTATTTACAAATTGATGTAACGATTTTAAAGTGCCTGTTTTACCTGCTTTTATTTCAATTGGTATCACATATTTACCTTGTTGGTAAACCAAATTTATTTCAGAAGATGCTTGTTTTTTTTCTCTAACCCAAAAGTTTGGTTTTTTATAAACAAAATTATTTAAAGACATTAGTTCTTGTATAATAATATGTGGAATAATAGCGCCTTTAAATAAATTACTTAAATCGTTTATACCTAACATTTCCGATTGTAATTGTAAGGCATTTATAATTAAACCCGTATCTAAAAATTGCAATTTTGGTGATTTCTTATAATCCGAAATTATTGGTGGTTCTAAAACAGTAGTCGGATAAATTAATTGTATAATTCTAGCGTCGTTTAAATTAGATAATGCTTCACTTACTTCTCTAGATTTGTAATTAGAATTACCGAAATTTTGAAATTTTATACGTTTATCTATTAGCAAATGAGCAACATTAACAATATGTTTAATAACCTTTCTGTCGGTTTCGTTTGTTGCATACTTTTCAATATCATTTTTATAAGTAAACCAAATACTTTGAAATATTTTGGGTAAATCTACTAAACTATCGGTTTCTATATATTTTTTAACAACTTCTGGCATGCCGCCAATTAAAATATAGGTGTTAAAAAGGTCTAATAATACACTATGTGCAAATGGTGCAATTGGTATTTTATTAATCTCTTCTAAAGTTCTATTGTTTTTTACATTTAAAAACTCTAAAAAATTCATCGGGTTTAAATACAGATAATCTACTCTACCAACAGGGAAACTTTTAACATATCGCATTGCAAACTCCAATAAAGAACCTGCTGCTATTACATGTAATTTGGGTAAATCTTCATAAAAATATCTTAATAATTGTATGACTTTTGGCGATTCCTGAATTTCATCAATAAAAAGTAACGTGTCACTTATATTATTAAGTGGTATTTTATGTTTTAATAATAATATTTCTACAATTTGTTTTACATCATCTGTTTCATTAAAATAACTTACATCTTTTTGTTTTTCTAAATTTAAAAATATTTGATGTTTAAACGTTTTTGAAAATTGTTTAATTAAATATGTTTTACCAACCTGTCTGGCACCTCTTAAAATTAATGGTTTTCTATTTTTATCCTTTTTCCAAAGAACTAATTTGGCCGTTATGTTTCTTTTAAAATCCAAAATGTAATTACTTATTTATACAAAAGTACAAAATTTTGTAACAAAGTAAAGGGTGTTTTTGTAATATCTTGTAACAAAGTAAGGGGTGTTTTTGTAAAATCTTGTAACAAAGTCAAGGTGATTTCAATAAAAAAAACACTTTTGATGATTTTTAACACATTTTAATTCAAATTTACGTAAACTTGAA
>CAYQTF010000065.1:0-14059 GCA_964420345.1 uncultured Flavobacteriaceae bacterium | reverse complement strand
ATAAATATTCTGTTTTAGATACTTATGATTTTGTAGTTTTTAATGCTTTTGTTTTTTGAACTTACTATGTTTTCGTATTGAATAACGGTTTTGGATGGAACAACGGTTTCGGATGGTGTAATGGTTTCGGATGGAACAATGGTTTCGGATGGAACAATGGTTTTAATAGACCTTTTTTTAATAACGGTTTCGGTCATAATGATTACGCATACGGAAGAAGATCTGCTAGAGCAACTAGTGATTTCGCAGGTAGATATAATTCTAGAAACAATTCAAGTGTTAGAAGAAATTCATCTGTAAGAAATTCTAATGGTAGATTTTCTAATTCAAATATAAAACCTAGAGTTAGACCTAATTCTAGATCATCAAACGTTAAACCTAGAGTTAGATCTAATTCTAAGCCTAGAGTTAGATCTAGTTCATCACGTAGTAAACCAGTTATAAGAAATAGGTCGTCATCTAGAAGTGGCTCTTCAAGTAGAGTGCGTTCGGGAAGCAGAATGCGTTCGGGTTCTTCTCATCGCAGTTCATCATCTAGAAGAAGTACAGGTTCTAGAACTAGTTCAAGAAGACACTAAAAAAAACAACAACTTTATAAGATACTAAAGACTCAACATTTTAATTAAAATAAATGTTGAGTTATTAAACACGTTTAAAATGAAAAAAATAGTAACCGTATTAATTATATTATCATTTACATTAAATGCCTTTTCTCAAGATTATTTTTACAAAAATTCAGTAATTGGTTACGATGCTAGTACTTTGTTATTTTCTACTGACAACATTAAAGGTACTGCAAGGTTCACAAGTATGAGTGGTGCTTTTGGCGCCTTAGGTGGCGATTTGTCTGCCGTAGAAGTAAATCCTGCTGGTTTGGCAGTATTTAATAATTCCGAAGCAACTATAACTTTTGACAATAATAGTATAGATACTAGTTCTAACTTTTTTAATACAAATACCAATTCAACAGAAGATAATTTTAATATAAGTCAGGTTGGTGCCTTATTAGTTTTTGAAAATAATTTAGATACTTGGAGTAAATTTGCTTTAGGAGTGAATTTCACAGTTTTAAATGACTTTAGCAATAGTTATATTACTAATGGTGTGAGTTCTATCACAAATTTTAACGAAGATCCTTTTTTAAATTTTGATACTGATGATACAAATGATATATTTTTTGAAAATGTAGATTCTCAAAAATTTATTAATAATACAAGTGGCTCTAATGATAAAATTACTTTTTCAATTGCAGGTGAATATAATGCCAAGACATACTTTGGTTTTTCAATAAATTCATATAGTTTAGATTTTGGACAGCAAGTTTTTTCATCGGAAAGCAGTAATGACGGAAACAGCAATACACTAGAAACAACATTAAATCAACGATTATTAGTTTATGGCGATGGTATCAGTTTCGGTTTTGGAGTAATTTCTAAACCAATCTCTAATTTAAGAGTAGGTTTAGCATATCAAACTCCTACTTGGTATAATCTAACTGAGGAGTTTTCTGATGATTTAATTATTAATCCAAGTACAAATGGTGATAGTTCCAATTATTTTGAAGGTCGTGATAGTTTTTTTGAATATCAAATAAGAACACCAAGTAGATTGACAGGAAGCATTGCCTACATTTTTAATAAAATGGGATTAATAAGTTTAGACTATACTTTAAGAGATTATAGCAATTCCAAATTAAAACCTAGTTCAGACTTTTTAAATGAAAATAATAATTTAAAAAGTCTTAAAAACACTTCTGAATTAAGAATAGGTGGAGAATATAGATATAAAACTATAAGTTTTAGGGCAGGATTTCATACACAAGAAAACCCTATAAAAAGTATTAATGCTAATACCGATGGCTATTCTTTTGGTCTTGGTTTTAAATTTTCGAATACTACTAAATTAGATTTTTCTTACGACCAAACTACTTCTCATGGTGTTTACAATTTTTATAATTTTGAAGTGCCAGAAGTCGCTACAAATTTAGATATTTCATCTAATATTAAGACTAAAAACAAACGTATTACTGCTACCCTAACTATTGGTTTATAAAGTATCAATAAACAGTAATAAAACTAAAACTCTAACAATTAAATTCTTAGGGTTTGTCATTTTTTAGCATTTATTTATTTTTTAGTATATTTGAGAAAATTAATACTAACTCAAATAATTACTAAATGAAGAAAATTTTAGCAATTATTACTTTGTTATTATTCTTTTTACTTCTTTGGTGCACCAAAGATAAGTACAAAGAATGTTGTGGAGAAAACGACACAAATAATAAAGTAATAAAAAAAGAAGAGAAAGTTCCAGAAATTAAAGTTAAAAAAGACGGTCCGTTAGTTTACAAATGGAATTCTGGAGATGCAATTACCAATGATTTATGGGATTCGAGAAAAAAGGAAATTTTATCAGGTAAAACTGAAAATAAAATACTCCAAATTTCTGGTCCATATTTTAAAGAAGAAGGTGCAAAAATTGGAATAGTTAGAGCAAAAGCAGCCTTTGCCAAATTAGGAGTTCCTGATTTTAAAAAAGTAGAATTTGGTTCAAAACTCATAAAGCTTTACGAAGGAGCAAAAACAGAACATTTTTCTGGAACAGATTTTAATTGGTTGATAAGAAATAAAAACATTCAACAGATTGATAGTAAAACACTTATTTATTTTCCGACAAATTCCACCAAAAAATTAAGTAATGCAAATATTATAAATTATTTAAAAAATGTTGCAAAAACTTTAGAAGGTAATAATAAAAATGTTTCTCTAACTGGGCATTCAGATAGTAGAGGCAATGCAGTAAAAAATAAACAATTAGCACTAAAAAGAGCAAATTCTATTAAAAAAGAATTGGTTCGTTTAGGAGTTGCTGCAAATAGAATTTCTACAATTTCATACGGTGAAGAAAAACCAATTGCTGACAACAAAACAAAAATTGGTCAACAGAAAAATAGAAGAGTAGAATTAGAAATTAAATAAAAATATAAACTTAAAAAATATAAATTATGTTATTAATAATATTACAAAACAATTGTGACGGATTTTGGGCATGGCCTTGGCCATTAATTCTTGCTTTTTTACTAGGTCTTTTACTAGGTTGGTTATTGAGTAAATTATTTGGTAGTAAGAATGATACTTGTGAAAATTGTGCTGGAATACAAGCAGAATTAGATGCTTGTAGAGCAAATGCAAAATTACTTAAAGGTAATGCTTCTAAAATAACCGCCAAAACGACTACAGAAACTATAGCAGCAGCATCTTTAGTTGCTAAAGTTGATGATTCCGTTAAAGATAACTTAACCAAAGTAGAAGGAATTGGCCCTAAAATTCAAGAGCACTTTAATAATGGTGGTATTTGGTCTTGGGAACAATTGTCAAATGCAAAAGTAAGTAGATTACAAGAAATACTAGATGCTGCTGGTCCTAGATATAGAATTCATAACCCAGAAACTTGGCCAAAACAAGCAAAAATGTGTGTTAATGGCGAATGGGATAAACTTAAAAAATGGCAAGACGATCACAAAGGTGGAAGAGCATAATTATTTTAATTAACTAAACTAAAAATGTGTAAAGTTTAAAATCTTGAGGTTCTTAGAACCTTGAGATTTTTTATTCGTGAGACTCTAAAAAATTATTTTCAATTTTTTAGTTAGTCATGCCTTTGGCTTGATGAATCGAACTAATCCCGTTTTTTTCAGCGGGATATTGGTTTAATACCTTTTAATTTATCTAATTTTATTATGGTTGTGGTTTACTTGTTTTTGAAGTAATAGATTTAAAATCTTAAATCAACAATCTCCAATCGTTAATTTTTTTTTTACATTTATAATGTTTTGAAAAAATCATCTTATAATTTTCCCCAACTTTTATATGTGACCCTTAAAATCTCACAATACCTAAAGTAGCCATTTGTTTGGTTTTTAAATTCCATGATTTATGAACGATAACATTTCCTTTATCGTCATAAATTACAAACTCTGCAGTATTTGGTCCATAAGTACCTTGGTTTATTGCTTCAATATCTATTTTATTAAATCCTTTTTCATCTAACTTTATATGTAAAGTGTAGTATAAACCGCCTAAATGTACATTGCTATCTACTACTTTTTCGTTTAAATAAACCTTTACTCTATCGCCATCAACCGTACCGAAATCACGATATTCAATTCTAACAAATTCAGTATTACTTTCTATAGTACCAAGACTTTGAGCAGTTTTAAATTTACTATATGTAGTATTTTTACCCTGAAAATGTTTAATAACTAATATATCATCATCTAGAGGTTTTTGTGCTAATAGTACATTTTTATCTGGTTTTTTATTCGGATTCAAATATTTATTTCTATCAAAATTATAAGATAGTCCTAAATTTTTCTTTTTAGAAGAAAATAAATACGAAACATCTGTACTTTTTTTATCGATTTCTAACTTGTCTTCTATGAATTTTGCATCTACTTTATGAGTTATAAATGCATCAGAAAAAGGATTATCATTTTTACCAATAGTATCATTCTGTGCAATTATAAACTGTACAGCTAATAAAAATAATATAAAAATATAATTAATCTTCAAAATTGAATACTTTTAAATCTAAATTTTCTTTTTATAATAACACAAAATTTATGCCGTTATTGTAGTTCCCAAAAATATATTATTTTTGAAGAGTAAATCTAAATTTTACGTTAAAAAACAATAAACTAATAAATTATGAAGAAAAAAGTATTCCTTTCAGCGACTTTATTATTAATTAGTTTTATTTTTTATCAACTATATGTGTTTTTTATTGCGCCAACCGCAAATTTGCAATCCATTTACCTAGTGCCAAAAGATGCCATTTATATTATTGAAACCAAAGAACCAATTGATAATTGGAATGAAATCAGTAAAAGTGACATTTGGAAACATCTTCAAAAAAATACCTATTTTAATGAATTAACACAAAATTTAAATACTTTAGATGGTGTTTTTCATCAGAAGAAAAAAATAGTTGACTTTATTGGCAATCGTTCCATGCTAATTTCTGCACACATGATTAAGAAAAAGGATTATGATTTTTTTTATGTAGTAGATTTACAGAAATTCTCAAAATTAAATCTTTTAAAAAATCATTTGAATTCGTTTGCAAATAAAAACTTTACTATTAGTAAAAGAAATTATCATAAAAAAATCATTAATGAAATTTACGATAAAACTTCTAGAAAAACATTATATATTTCTTTTATTGAAAACCAATTAATTGCTTCTTACACGCATACTTTAGTAGAAGCATCTATCGACCAACTTAAAGAACCAGTAATTGGTAGAGACCTAAATTTTATTGAAATTAATAAAAAAGTAGGTTATGATGATTTATTTCGCTTATATATTCAATATGATTATTTAGATGATTATGCACGTTATTTTTCGGACAAACCAAACGAAATTATCGAGTTGCTTAGTCAAAGTTTAGTTTTTTCAGGTTTTAATTTCGATTTAAAATCGGATAATATTATTTATGCAAATGGTTTTACTAATACAAATCAAAATACAGCAAACTATCTAAAAGCATTACAAAAATCAGGAAAAGGGAAAAGAACCATCGACAAAATAGCACCTATTAGAACGGCAATTTATATGAGTTTTGCATTTGATAGTTTTACGGAGTTTTATGGCAATTTTGAAAACATCCAAAAAGAAAATAAGGAGCAATTTAAAACCTATCAAGACAATCTAGACAAAGTAGAAAACCTACTAAAAATAAATATTAAGGATAATTTTATGAGTTGGATGGCTGATGAACTTGCTTTGTTACATATGCAATCATCTACTAAAGGAACAACAAAAAATGAAACGGCATTTGTTATTAAAGTAAATTCCGTTAAAAATGCACAAACAAACTTAAATTTTATTCTGAAGCAAATTAAAAAAAGAACACCAATTAAATTTAAAAAAATTAATTATAAAAATCATGAAATCAATTTTTTAGCAATAAAAGGTTTCTTTAAAGTTTTTTTAGGCAATCTATTTAAAGAATTTGACAAACCATATTTTACTATTATTGAAGATTATGTAGTTTTTAGCAACCATCCTAATACTTTAAAAAATATTATTAGTGATTATGCAGAAAAGAAAACATTATCAGAATCTGCAGATTATAAATTGTTTATAAAAAATTTCGAAAATAAATCTAGTATTTTTACTTATATAAATACACCTACGTTATTTAATAGTTTAAAAAATTATACCGATAAAAATACGACCAAAAAATTAAAGGAAAATAAAGATTATATTATTTGTTTTCCACAAATAGGATTTCAATTAACACCATATGCAAATCTATTTGAAAGTAAATTAATGATAAATTTTCAGGATCCAAAAATTTTAAAAACAAAAGATCAATTTAAAGAAGTAAAATTAATTGGTCCAGTGATTAACGCGAATACAGAAACCGAAAGAACGCAAAATATATTATCTCAAAATAAAGAGGAAATATTTAATATTAATGAAATCAAGTTAAACGATTTAAACAAAAAAAAATATATTCAAAAATATATTAATGGTAAAACTCATATTGCTCTTTCGTTTAAAAACGGGATAAAACATGGTAAATATCGTGAATATTACCCTAATGGAAAAGTAAAAATTTTAGGTAAATATAAAAAAGATCAACAAGTCGGCACTTGGAAATATTACGATAGTAAAGGCAGTTTAATCTTTAAAAAACGATTTTAAGTAGAGACGTTTTGCAAAACGTCTTTACTTAAAGCATGCAAAACGTCTTTACTATTATTGAAGAATTTGGCTAGTATGTTCTTTAGTTTTCACTTTAGTAATTACATTAATTATCACACCATTTTCATCGATAATAAAAGTAGTTCTATAAATGCCTTCATACTCACGACCCATAAATTTTTTTGGTCCCCAAACGCCAAATTTCTCTATAACTTCTTTATTTTCATCTGCTAATAAGTCGTATGGCAATCCGTTTTTATTTAAAAAGTTTAGTTGTCTTTTTTCAGAATCTGCGCTTACGCCTAAAACGGCATAACCTTTTGCCAAAAATTCTTGATAATTATCTCTTAAATTACACGCTTCGACTGTACAACCTGGCGTACTTGCTTTTGGATAAAAAAATAGAACTAATTTTTTACCTTTAAAATCACTTAACTTCACTATTTCTCCATTTTGATTTTTCACTTCAAATTCAGGAGCATTATCGCCTATTTCTAACATTACTATTTTTTTTAAAGAGGAAAAACAAATATATGTAATTCTATTAAAGTAAATTCTTATTTTTGTTAAATTAATCAGAATAAAAATGAATAAAAAAGAACGCGTACAATTTGTTGTGGATAAATTGGAAGAATTATATCCCAAAACACCAATTCCGTTAGACCATAAAGATGCTTATACTTTGTTAATTGCGGTTTTACTTTCTGCACAATGTACAGATGCAAGAGTAAATTTAATTACCCCAATTTTATTCGCTAAAGCCGATAACCCTTACGCTATGATAAAACTTTCCGTAGAAGAAATTAAAGCAATTATTAGACCTTGTGGTTTGTCACCTATGAAATCTAAAGGTATTTACGGTTTGTCTAAAATGATTATCGAATTGCATGATGGTAAAGTACCCGATAATTTTACAGATTTAGAAGCATTTCCGTCGGTAGGTCATAAAACGGCAAGTGTGGTTATGAGTCAGGCATTTGGGGTGCCGGCATTCCCTGTTGACACGCATATTCATAGACTAATGTATCGCTGGAATTTAACGAATGGTAAAAATGTAGTGCAAACCGAAAAAGATGCCAAGCGACTTTTCCCTAAAGAACTTTGGAATAAATTACACTTGCAAATTATTTACTACGGAAGAGAATATTCTCCTGCAAGAAGTTTTAAAATTGAAAAAGATATAATTACCAAAACTATTGGTAGAAAAGAATTCACAAAAAATAATATATGATAAATATCAGTTTTCATAAGATATTTTATATATTTGATTAAAACTAATTCGCTTATGGAACAAAATGTTAAAATAAAAGGAGAAATTACCAAAGAAGTAATTGATACATTAATAAGTTTAATGACAGGTGTTATTGGCGAAAAAGCGGTGAAAATTGTTTTAAATGGTTTGGATGTTGGCGAAAATGCTAAAGGTAGAGATATTGTTTATGCTTTTGCAGAATCCACTACAAATATGTTAAGTAAAAAAGCATCTTTTGCTATTTTACGACAAGTTGGTAGAGAATTAGCACAAGTAATTATGTCTAAACATAATAGAGCGGATTATGATTTTGTTTTAGAAACTACACTTAACGACTTGGGTTTTGCTCAAAAAATAGAGAAAAACGATAATAACGCTTTTATTTGTAACTGTGTGTTTTATAGCATTTTACAGCGTAATAATTTAGAACCAATACAGCACTCTGTTTGTTGGACTGGTTGGGGTTTTATTGAAGGGTTTATGCGTGTTTTAAAAGATATTCGAGGAATTCAATGGAAAGAAAGAGATGTAGTTAATAATAGATGTGAGTTTGATTATATACCAAAATAAGAAATTATTACAGATCGTTTTGATTTTATTAGGTAATATATTTATTTGAAAATACTGTTGTCCGATAAAAATTATTGACAAACACTAAAACCCAATAAAACAAAGTAGTAAGGAGGTATTTGTTAAACAAGACCTTATTTTGTTTTATTAAGTTAAATATTGTCAGGCAGTTGCGATTTTGTCTTTTGTCTAATATCTAATAGCGAAGCGGTCTAATGTCTTTATCGGACAATACTAATTTGAAAAGTGGTTCTAGCCTTGCTTTTAATGGGTAAATTCTGTGCAACATATTTATTATTTTCTCAAAAAGTCGAAAAGATGCACAGAAAATTAATGTTTTTAAGTTGCCAAATGTTTGTAGAGCAAACATAATTGTGTTTTTTAAAAACTGCAACTCTGCTAATTGGCAATATTATTTAAAATTGTGGCAGTACCGAAAAAGTGATGAATTGGCATGTAAAATGCGTTAAAAATCACATAAATTTTTCTGACAGAGCACAAATAGCAGACATTCTAATTAGGTTTTAGTGCTTTATTCTGCTCTTTTGGGATTTCATTCATTTTCCTTATTTCAAGTCCAAACCTAATAGCAGAAATCCCTGCCAATATTAATGCCGTTGCAATTAAGTAAATTAAGTATAGTTTAGCAAAAATAGGGTTAGCAATTATAATAAAACTTAAAAAACCAATTATTACTCCAGAAATAATGAAAAACCACCAATATGGTGCATTCTTCTTTTTTAATGAAATACCATAACTAATTCTTGATATTGCAGTAAAAACAAGCCAGATTCCGATAAGAAAAACAAATGTTCCTGCAAATAGTGTTGGATATAATACAATTATTGCTCCTAATGAAATTTCAATAAGACCTATAAACAAGTACCAAAACCAGTTTTTATTGCCTTTTTTATTCTTTATAGCAAAAACAGTATTACCTAAACCATTTGTAAAAATTAACCATCCTATTATCATTTTAATAACGATGAATCCTTTAGATGGGTCAGAAATTTTTAATAAGGCAACTATTATTAATGTGAGACCAAAAAGAACTGGCATCCACCATTGTTTTTTAAAATATGTTAGTTTCATAAATATTTATTTTACAATATAGACAAGGTTATTAAAATAACCTTGTCTGTATAATTTAATTAATTTATTTTAGCGGGGAATTTAGTTTCTCTAAATTCTCTAAGTAACTTTTCTGATTGTTGAAATCCTGTTGTTGCATCTAATTTTTTCATTACAGAATCTTTTAAATTGTTTAAAGATTTATAAAGTTCAGCATAAGCTTTATCTTTTTTACCGTAACCCATTTCTTCGGCTAAATGTAATTGATAATCTGCGTGATTTATAAGGTTTGTTGCTGTTTCTGAATATTTTTCTGTATCTGCCTTAATTTTTGATGCTGCAATAATAAACTGTTCTGCTTTAAGTATTGGAATTGGCAATATTGTTTTTTCAATAATAAGTGCACCCAAAACTTGCTGTAATATCATTTTTGAAGCATCTATATTCCCATCTTTTAATAAAGCGGTCGCTACCTTTATTGCATCTGGATATGTTGCTGCAGGAATTAAAATGTTTTGTATTACAATTTCACTTTTTAATTTGTTTAATAATATAGCAGCATCTTGGTAATGTCTATTATTTATTTCAGTCTTTGCAATATTTGCAATACTTCTTACGGTTTCAATATCTGTAATTAGCATATCTTTATGAAAATTTGCATCAACCAATATTGTGCTAATAGATGGTTCTTTTAATAACAATACTTTAAACTTTCCGATAAGTCTATGACCTTCTTCAATTGCTTTTTTTGTTTTACCAGATTCTATTAATTGCAATAATGCTTGTGTTTCTGTTACAGCAGTCATTGCTTCAGATTTAATTGTTAATCTTCTCTTTGTAATAATGGTATTAATAATTTCATTGATTTTTATATCTAAAGAATCAAGGTTCATTGCAGGTTGATCTTTTGGTTGAACGTATGCCGTTTTTTCTACTACATTTGTACTTGTGGCGTCGGTTTTCTTGTTATCACAAGAGAAAATAGTAAATGCTATTATTGCTATTACGATTATATTTAATTTTTTCATTTTACTTGTTTTAATTTAAATTTATTGTTTTTAAAATTTCTTTTGAATATATTACTAATAAAAGTCCAACCAATATGACAAGAATTGGCATTATAATTCTAGTAATACCATATATTTCTAAAGCATTGCCAATAAAAATATTGTAAAAAAGTTGCCCTATTGCTATAACTACTGATATGGTAAGTAATAGCGTTGCTGATTTATTTTTTAGAAATAACAAAATACTACCAATAAGTCCGCTAAAAACTGCTACACCAAAGGTGATATTTGTCCAAACAGGTTCGTTTAAAAAAACTTTTTGCTGTTCAATTGTTAATTTTGCAATTGCCTGATCTGACATAAGTATATGAGATAGAAAAGCAATCACGCCTGCCGAACTCCATAGTATTGCTAAAATTGAAATTGGTTTAAACCATTTAATTAAATTATTTGTTAAAGTCATAAGGTTATTATTAATTGTTTTTTCTTAAATTATTAAGTTTAGTTCTTGCGATAGAGTCAATTTTTGAAGCCGATTTTTTGATTATCGAATCTAATCTTTTCACTTTTTTATTTTCAAAATTAATTAACGTATCTAAAGCCATTACCTTATCGAATTCTTTATTGACAAGCGAGTCTAGACGATTTGTTTTTTGTTCTAATAAGTTTATTTTACCTTCAAGTTTTTTGCTTAAATCTCCGCAAGAGGTAAAGAGTGTTGTTACTAAAATTATTAGTAAACTATTTTTAATAATATTTTTCATTTTTTTAATAGATTATTAGGTCAATGCCGAAATTTTAATTATTGGCATTGACCTTGATTATTTTATTATTTGTTCAATTTCTCAGGAAATAACCTTTCTCTAAACTTACGTAATTGTCGATTAGTTTTTTCAAGTCCTTCTTTGCTGTCTATTCCTTTAGTTATAGAGTCTTTTGTTTCGTGCATTAATTTATAAAGCATTTCATAATCTTTATCTTTTTTACCATAACCCATTTCTTCTGCTAGGTGTAATTGATAATCTGCGAAATTTAAAAGATTTACCACTTTGTCTTTATAATTATCTGTTTTAAGGTCAAGTATTGTTGCAGCAACAATTGCTTCTTCAGCCTTAAGAATTGGAATTGGTAATATTGTTTTTTCAACAAAAAGAGTTCCTAATACTTTTTGTAATATTATTTTCGCATCATTTTCATTACCTTCTTTTAAAAGAGCTGTGGCTACTTTAATTGATTCAGGATAAGTAGCAGTTGGTATAAATATGTTTTGTATTACTATTTCGCTTCTTATCTTGTTTAATAATATTGCAGCATCTTGATAGTGCCTTTTTTTTATTTCTGTCTTAGCTGCATCTACCAAACTTTTTACTGTTTCGATATCAGAAATCAGCATATTTTTTTTACTTTGAACATCTACCAAAAGTTTACTTGCAGAAGGGTCTCTTAACAAAAGCACTTTAAACTTTCCTATAAGTCTATTGCCTTCTTCTATAGCCTGTTCTTTTTTGCCAGATTCGATTAATTGTAATAAAGTTTCTGTTTCAGAAACTGCTGCATGAGCTTCTTTTTTTATATTTAAACGCCTTTTAATCATTTCTTCTTTTATTGAAACCATAAGTTTTGTGTCTAACTCTTCTGGACTAATACTTAATGTTTCTTCTTGTACATTAACAAGTTGTTCTTCTGACTCTGTTTGTGAAAACACAGATGTTGTCATTATTATTAGTACTACTACCATTACATTTACTTTTTTCATTTCTATATATTTATTATTTTTAAAAAAACTATTTTTAAGCCGTTCTTTTTTAGCTTGTTATTTTAATATCGTGTTAATAATGCTAAACCTTTAAATTTATCTAATTCGTTTCCTTCTTTAAAAACTATATCTCCACCAAATGCCATATTAAGTTCTATCATTTCATCAATAATATCATCTATATAATTGTCTTGGTTTTGGCTATTTACATCGGTCATTTCAATGTGATTATCGCCTATAATTACAGGTTGGAAATAACCTTTTTTTACAAATAAAGTTTTTCCTTTACCTTGTTGTATTGCATTCCATATTTCGTTAATATCGCTAAAAAATTTCCCTTCAGAAACTGCTTTTTTCAATTCGGTAATTCGATATGCATTCTTTTCTTTAATAAGAGGCAACATTGTTTCCCAAGCATCTGCTACTATTTTTTGTGCAGTTTCATCATCTTTATTACCATTTATATGACCAATTATAAACTCTTTTTTATCTGCAATTTTTTTATAGTGAGAAAAGTTACGAGTATCTGTTACCAATAATAATGGTAAACTGTGATCTTTTATAGATGACAATACATTTTTATCTACTCTATTAAAAAATTCTTCTACTAAATTATCTTGTCCTTTACTACTTGTTAGTTTTGCTTTGTCTGTTGTGTACAATGAATTTGTCATTGGAAATTCTCCTTTTAATTCCGTTACAACATTATTGCTAAAGGCTTCAATTAATCTTGCTTGTTGTTTGCTAATAACTAATACATAATAAGCAGATTCGCTATGCATAGCACGTATTAAATCTCTAGTTGCAAAGTTGTCATCAATTATAACTCTATCTTCTACCTTAATAGGCAATCTAGAAAACTCAGCAAAATCGCTGTTTGCATATATCACTAAACTTTCTAAATTAAAATTATGATTTATTGTAGTAACAATTTTGTTTATATTTTCCATAATAGACCAAACTAATCGCTTATCGTAAGTTTCAAGAAGTCTATTTTCTGCTTCTTTAATTAGATTTTTTAGAAGTATTTCATCTTTTTGATTGTCGGGTTTAGTTCTATGTGTGTTTAAGATTATAGAAACACAAGCCTCTTGATGTATGTTTTTTACTTTGTTTAGTAGTTTCATGTTATTTTATTTATTAGTTATTTTTATAAATTATAAACACCTTCTTTATTAGGGAATAATTTCTCTAATGCAAAAATATAATAAATATTGTTATTAGAGAAATTATTCTTTAATAGGTATTGATTTTTAACAAATAATTAAGGGTTCTACTACTTCTCGAAGTCTCGGGATAGTGAAATTAAAAATGATATTGTTTGCTTTAAACATTATTTTCTCATTAAATTTGTAGTAGAACCAAATTTAAAAATGGTTATTGAGGAAAGGATTAATAAGCAGTATTTACAAACAAAGCGATAAGTAATACCAATTTAACCATAAAACAAGTCAAATAAATTGTTTCTTTTTCACAATATCTTCTTTAAAATATTTTACCATAACAAAGGCTATTCTAAAATATTTTAACTTCAATCTTGCAAAAAATAATTACTCACGCTTTGTTATTTTAAAATAGGTGTTCGTGATGTGCTTCGCAGTTCAATTTATTTTTGACAGATTTTATAATTAATTTGGTATAAATCAATTATTTTTATTTAACCAAATCATAGAATCTTCAAAACTTAAAAATA
>CAYQTF010000064.1:0-14060 GCA_964420345.1 uncultured Flavobacteriaceae bacterium | reverse complement strand
TGGATTTATTGCAGGTTCTATTGGCGGTGGCATTATGGAATATAAATTAGTGGAAGAAGCAAAACGATTATTGAAAGAAAAAAACCTTCCAATAGTGTTAAAAAAGCAAATTCATCAAGCAAAAGTAAAAGAGAGTTCAGGTATGATTTGTTCTGGTGAGCAAACCGTTGTTTTTCATCCGATAACAATTAATGAAAAACAAATAATTCAAACTATTGTAACTTGTTTAGAAAATAACCAAAAAGGATTTTTAGCATTGTCGCCAAATCGGATTAATTTTAAAGAAAAAGAGTTAGATAAATCATCTATTTGTGAAATAAATTTAGATACAGATTGGTTATACAAAGAACAATTAAATTTTAAAGAAACGGTTTGTATTATTGGTGCTGGTCATGTTGGTTTAGCAGTTTCCGAATTATTAAAGACCTTAAATTTCAATGTGGAAATTTATGATGATAGAAAAGATTTAAATACCTTTAATCAAAATGAATTTATTGTTAAAAAACAAATTATTCATTATGAAAATGTAACTGATTTTGTGAAAGAAAACACGTATGTAATCATCATGACTACAAAATTCACAAGTGATAAATTAGTCTTAACAAAATTAATTTCTACTAATAAAAAACTAAAATATTTAGGTGTTTTAGGTAGTCAATCTAAAATGAATAAAATGTTTAACGACATACTTTCCGAAGGGATTTTAAAAGAAGAAATCAAAAACATTCATGCACCAATTGGTTTACAAATAAATAGTCAAACACCAGAAGAAATAGCAATTAGTATTGCTGCACAAATTATTCAGATTAAAAACAGTTAATTTTTTCTTTGCGAACCTTGCATAATTCCTTTGCGTACCTTGCGGTTAAATTTCAATAAATTTCACGACCTTTGCACAAATTACAGTTATGAGTTTAAAACCATCATTAGAAGATCTGCCAAAATTAGCAAAAGAAAAGGAAAAAGAATCTAAACAATTCTTTAAAATGTTAAAAAAACGCACACCAAAACAATTAGATTATCTAGTGCAAGATTTGCACAAAAAAGAATTTCAAAAAACCGATTGTTTAGATTGTGCAAACTGCTGTAAAACAACAAGTCCCATGTTTACACACGTAGATATTGCAAGAATTTCTAAGCATTTAAAAATGAGAGAAATTCAGTTTATAGAAAAATATTTAGATCAAGATGATGATGATTATATGGTTTTAAAAGAAATGCCTTGTGCTTTTTTAGATACCGATAACTCTTGCTTTATTTATGATGTTAGACCAAAAGCATGTGGCGAATATCCACACACAAATCGTAAGAAATTCATTAAAATAGCAGATTTAACAGTTGCTAATACAGAAATTTGTCCTGCTGCTTATAATATTGTAGAAGCACTTAAAGAAAATTTATTACATGGTTTAGATCCAAAAGGAAGAAGTGAAAATAAAAGAACTAAAAAAAAGAGATAGTTAGTAGTCAGTGTTCAGTGATCAATATTCAGGTTTAAAAATTATGATTATAAAAGAATTAAACGGAAAAAAACCAAAATTTGGAAAAAACTGTTTTATAGCAGAAAATGCCGTAATAATTGGTGATGTTGTTTGTGGTGATGATTGTAGTATTTGGTATAGCGCTGTAATTAGAGGTGATGTTCATTCTATAAGAATTGGTAATAAAGTGAATATTCAAGATGGTGCAGTTATTCACGCAACCTATAAAAAGCATCCAACTACTATTGGTAATAATGTGTCCATTGCGCACAACGCAATAGTGCATGGTTGTACGATTAAAGATAATGTACTTATTGGTATGGGTTCCATTGTAATGGATGGTTGTGTAGTAGAATCAAATTCGATTATTGCATCAGGAGCAGTTGTAACTAAAGGAACAATTGTAGAATCAGGTACAATTTACGCTGGTACGCCAGCAAAGAAAATTAAAGATATAGATGCCAATTTACTTTCTGGCGAAGTGGAACGTATTGCAGATGCTTATTTAAAATACTCTAGTTGGTATAAATAAATAGGCTCTACTGCAAATTTAGTGGAAAATGGTGTTTAATAAAAGAATGTCATTTCGACAGAGCCTGAAAGAGCGACGAGAAATCTCTTTTATTTAGATTTCTCGTCGATAATTTTTGCTTTTATAGCAAAAATCATCTCTGTCGAAATGACATTTCTGTTTAATTCCACAATAATTACAGTAGAACCAATAAATTATAATAAAATTAGTATTGTCCGATAAAGACATTAGACCGCTTCGCTATTAGATGTTTAGACAAAAGACTAAATCATAACTACCTGATAATATTTAATTTAACAAAACGAAATAAGTTTAGCAGTAATTCTTTATTGATTTTTTAAAAAAAACAAGGTGTAGTTTAACAAATATCTCCTTACTTCTTTGTTTTATTGGGCTTTAGTGTTTGTCAATAATTTTTATTGGACAACAGTATTATAAGATATCTCTTTTACAATTTCTCTTTCTTCATTACACATAATATACTTATATTTGCAAGTTCCTAATCAAAAATAAAAATGTTAGATAAAGTAAACAAATTAATAACAGATGTAAAAGCATTTAAAACGACTAACAAAGAGGAAATCGAAGTGTTTCGTATTAAGTATTTGGGTTCTAAAGGTTTACTTAAAGAATTATTTAATGAGTTTAAACAAGTTGATAATTCGCTAAAAAAAGATATTGGTCAAGCGTTAAATAATTTACGTAATTCAGCATCGAATAAAGTAGATGAATTAAAAGATAGTTTAGATCAAAATACGGAACAAAAATTTGTTTATGGCGATTTAACAAGACCATCAGAAGCAATAGAATTAGGTTCTAGACATCCTATTTCATTAGTTAAAAATCGAATTGTAGAGATATTTTCTAGAATTGGTTTTAATGTTTCCGAAGGACCAGAAATAGAAGATGATTGGCATAATTTTACCGCTTTAAATTTACCAGAACATCATCCTGCACGCGATATGCAAGATACATTTTTTATTGAAACAAATCCAGATATTTTATTGCGCACGCATACTTCGTCGGTACAGGTTAGATATATGGAAAATAACAAACCGCCAATAAGAACAATTTCGCCAGGTCGTGTTTTTAGAAATGAAGATATTTCGGCAAGAGCGCATTGTATTTTCCATCAAGTGGAAGGTTTGTATATAGATACCGATGTTTCGTTTGCAGACCTAAAGCAAACGCTACTATATTTTACCAAAGAGATGTTTGGAAAATCTAAAATTAGATTAAGACCTTCTTACTTTCCGTTTACCGAACCAAGTGCCGAAGTTGATATTTATTGGGGTTTAGAAACCGAAATAGATCATAAAATAACTAAAGGTACAGGTTGGTTAGAAATTATGGGTTGCGGTATGGTTGATCCAAACGTACTTAAAAATGCTAATATAGATGCCGAAAAATATTCGGGTTTTGCTTTTGGTATGGGAATTGAAAGAATTGCCATGTTACTATATCAAATACCAGATATCAGAATGTTTTACGAAAATGATATTCGTTTTCTGAAACAATTTAAATCTGTGTTTTAGTCATTAGTGGTTAGTGGTTAGTTATTAGTGGTTAGAGGTTAGAGGTTAGAGGTTAGAGGTTAGTAGCTAGTGATTGGTCATTAGTCATCGTTAAAAAAAAAGAGATTTTTCATAGTATGAAAAATCTCTTTTTTTTAATGTTAATCTAAATTTATTTTACTTCAAAAGTAATTTTTAGATTTACTCTAAACTCTGTAATATCAGCATCATTTACTACACAACTTTGAGATTGCACAAATGCGGATTTAATGTGTTTTACACTTTTTGAAGCATGTTTTACTGCTTTTTTTGCTGCGTCTTCCCAACTTTTGTCCGAATTTGCTAATACTTCAATAACTTTCATAACTGCCATACCTTTATCTTTTTTAAATTTATAAATAATTGTACTGTAAATATACTAAATTACTTGAATATCTCGTAACATAAATAATAATTTATCAATCTAAATTGTAACTACTAAGTGCCTAGAGTATTTAGAGTTTAGAGTGCCTAAAGTTAAAATTTGTACAATTTACAAAGGTTTTTAATAATTTGTATTTCTAACTTTGAAGAAAAGTAAAACTCTAGACACTGAGAAGTTACACTAATTTGGTTCCATGTTGTTTATAGTGGGTATTATTTTAAATTCCAAAAATCAAGTTCCAAATCCTAAATAAAAAACAAAAATCAATTTTTTAAAAATCAAACATTAAATTCGTTTATTATTACTAACTTTTGGTATACTGTAAGGCTTTGTTTGTATTTTGATATTTAAATGTTGGGATTTGTTTGGAATTTGAAATTTAATTTTTGGAATTTTTTTTACATTTCATTAATATTAAAAATATAATGCTACCCACTACAAACAACATAGAACCACTAATTTTATCCGTTTATTGCAACAACTTCACTAATTTTATTTGGTAATACTTGTTTTAAGGTTGCTTCAATTCCGTTTTTAAGTGTTATTGTGGAAGACGGACAACCACTACAAGCACCTTGTAATATTACTTCAACTACTTTTGTATCTGCATTGTAAGATTGAAATAAAATATTTCCGCCATCTGCGGTAACTGCGGGTTTTATATATTCATCTAAAACAGAAATAATTTCTTTAGATATTTCATCTAAATCTTTAGTTCCATTTTCGTCTGTTTTAAAACCAGCAATCGTTTTTGGTATAAAATTATCGGTAACTATTAATTTATCTGCTTGTAAGTATTCGCGAATAAAACTACGTAATTCAGTACTGATTTCGAACCATTCTACGGTTTTGTCCTTAGAGATAGAAACGTAATTTTCTGATATGAAAACTTCAACTATGGTGTCAAAATTATCAAATAATGCTTTTGCTAAAGGTATTTCCTTAAGATCATCTAATCTGTTAGCATCAATAATTTGTTTACTTAAAAATTTGTTGCAGACAAATTTATTTACGTTAGGATTTGGTGTGCTTTCGGTGTATATCTGAATAGCAACTTTTTCTTGAGTTTCTTCTTTTTCTAAATTAAATAAAGAACCATTTGTGTTCAAATAATTTGTAATCATTTGATTTAATTCTGTTTGTACTTCAGACCATTCAACAATTTTAAAGCGTTCTACCGCTATAAAATTAGCACTAATAAATACTTTTTTTACAAAAGGCAAGTAAAATAATTGCTGTACTAATTTTGAATTATTAGCGTCATCTACATTGTTATATTCATAACTGCCATTATCTTCAACTAAAATTTTGTCAGATACAAATTTTATTATGGTATCTGTTCCAGTAGTTTCAATTTTTAACATCTTTTGTTTATTAAATTAATAAAGTACAAAATTAAGTATTTGTTTTGTACTATATCATACAATTAGTGGCTTTATTTTACGTTATGATTTTTAATTAGAATTAATCTTTTTAATAACAAAACAAGTAACAAATAAAATATTTTTCCACTAAGATAAAAAATTATATATTTGGTCGTTCTTAAAAAGAGATTCTCTTAACTCAAAATAGTAAGAAACAACTTATGAAAATACTTAAATTAACTTTCTTAATTATTATGCTTACAAGCATCTATAATTTAAGAAGTCAAGAAACCATACCCGTATATTCTGATTATTTATCTGATAATATTTATCTAATTCATCCTGCAGCCGCCGGCATTAGTAGTTGTGCGAAAATAAGGTTATCACATAGACAACAATGGGTTGGTGTAACAAATGCACCACAATTACAAGCTTTAACTTATCATTCCAAATTAAATGCAGAGTCTAATGTTGGTCTTGGTGGTATTGTTTTTAGAGATAAAAATGGGTTTCATTCACAAATAGGTGCTCAAGGTACTTTTGCATATCATATAGATATGGGCGGAAGAAACTTTAATCAATTGTCTTTTGCATTATCTGGGTTATATGCGCAGAATGAAATTGATGAAAGAAGTTTTATTTTACCTGGCGAACTTCAAGACCCTCAAATTGCAGGAATTATAAGAGCAGAAAGTTATTTTAATGCCGATTTTGGTATGGCATACCATTATAAAACGGGATTTGTATATTTTACTGCTAAAAATTTATTATTAACCGCTCGAAATTTAGAAGATCAAGAATTTGAATCTTTAAACTTAAGACGCTACCTATTATCTGTTGGTTACTTTTTTGATTATGACAATCCTAATAAAATAAAATTAGAACCATCAACTTTAATTCAATTTATTGAAAGAACTGGTGAAGTCTTTGTAGATTTTAATTTAAAAGCATATAAGAAATTAGCAAATGACAACATGTTATGGGCAGCTTTATCATATAGAAGAAGTTTTGATAATAATAATTTTCAAGAGTTAACTCAAATAACACCAATAATTGGTATAAACTTTAATAAGACTTTAATATCATACACTTATACAAATCAGTTAGGTGATATTACATTTTCTAATGGTGGTTTTCATCAATTTACTGTTGGGTTCGATTTATTTTGTAGAACACCAAGAGCAGCTGCTTGTCCTAATATTAATAGTTCCTTTAATTAATTATTGCTTTAGGGAAACTTTTAACCACAAAGTTTTACGTAATCCCGAAGTTTTGCGAGTAAAGAAAATAATTCACTTAACTTTATGTTCTTGATGTGTTTCTGATGGTCTAAATCTAAAAGCAGCTACTATTTTATTAAATTTTAAGTTTTCTAAGTTTTGTCATTTATTTTGATTAAATACCACAAACTACCTATAATACCAATTTAACCATAAAACAAGTCAAATAAATTGTTTCTTTTTCACAATATCTTCTTTAAAATATTTTACCATAACAAAGGCTATTCTAAAATATTTTAACTTCAATCTTGCAAAAAATAATTCAATTTATTTTTGACAGATTTTATAATTAATTTGGTATAAAAAGTATTACAAAACCAAGTGATTTTACAAATAACAGAAAGATAATTACTTTAATATATTCATACTCAATAAATTCATTTTTTGCTTCTATAAAATTGAAAACGAATCTAATTACATAAGACAACAGAATTAAAATTAAACCAATTAAAATAATATTTTGATGTGTTTTTAGTTTCATAATTTGTTTTGTACAAAACAAAAACCTCATAGAATTAAATAATTTATGAGGTTTAAAGTTTAATTTACATTTGTTAAATTATGACAGCATGTCGTCATTATCATCAACAGGGTTTGGTTTAGTTGGTGTATCGTCATTATCATCATCAGTCGGTGTTGTATTATCTGCATTATAATATTCTTCGAAAATTTCTTTCATATCAATACCATAACGATCTGTGAAATCTTTTTGAATTTCTGCATCTTTCGCTCTAATTTCGTGTAAAGCTTCTGCATAACTTTTATAAACACCTTGCATTACTTTTTCATGAACAGGAATGTTATCCATCATTTCTTGTCTTGCTTTTGCACTTGCTGTGTGCATTGATGCTAATGTTGCGCCAATATGCTCATCGGTCTTAACACCTAAATGTTCTAAAATAGCAGCAAATTCTTGATCTGTTCTTGCTTTTAAAGCAACTACATAACCTTCGTAATATTTTAATCGTTCTTCGGTATCACTTTTTAATTTTGCTCTATGTGTTTGTAAATTACTACGTAAAGAAGTTAATACCTTAATAGTTAAGTTGTGTTTATGTACAAAACTATCTTTTGATGCTGCTAAGGTTGTATAGGCATTTTTAAGACCTTCTAACTCTTCTATTTTTTGCTCTAATTGTGTTACTTTAGAAATTGCTTCACTATATGCTGTAGTTTGTTTATCTGCAATTTCTTCTAATGCTTGTCTTGCTTGTTTTAGTAAAACATAGTTTTCTTCTAACTTCGCTTCGGTTTCTGCTTTTTTCTCTAAAGCTTTGGTGTGATTTTTACTTGCTTCAAGAATAGCAGTTTGTAATTTTGTTTCTACTTCTTTAATTTCAACTTCACGATTTTTTAAACGTGTAACTGCTGCTTGACTTTTGTAAGAAAGTTCATTTAATATAGTTTGTACATCTGCAGATTCAATTCGTTCTTGAAACATTGCTTTTGCTTTATTACTTGCGCCTGCTCTGGTTTTTTCTGCTTGTTCTAATTCTACTGTTTTTCGTTTAATTCTAGATTTTCTTCCAAAAAGATTATTCCAAAAATTATCTTGTTTTGCTTCGGCATCTTCTAATTCTATTTTTGCTCTTTCTAATGCTTTTTTTGCATCGTCGATTACTTTTTGTTCCTTAGGATTTAGATTCGCAAATTTTTCAAAAATAATACCAACTTCATCTTGATAATCGGTCAAGTCTTTAATAGCATCTAATAAAGAAGATCTATCTTTCTTTGCCATTACCACAACATCATCTAGAGTGGCGTTCAATATTTTTTGTCGTATTTGTGGGTCATCTTCTAACGCCAATTTTGACTTCATAGTGTCAACTGCTTTACCCCAATTTACTTCTGTTTCTTGTTGTTTATCATTAGATTCGGTTTCTAATAAGTCAAAATCGTCTGCCATAGTATAAATTTTATTCGTTATTTTTTGTGTTAATTTATATCCTAAGATAATTACTATTGCAATTAAAGAATTTTTTTTCTAAAACCACCACATTTTTAAAGTAAGATAATAACAATTTTGTTTATAGGTCGCTTAAATTGGCTTATTGTTACTATAAATTTTGCATCTTTGTCTTAATTTAAAAAATCTATCATGAAAGTTTTTAAAATTATAATAGTCGTTTTTTTAGCAACAAGTTTGTTTTCTTGCGGAGGCAAAAAAAACTTTACTACATCTCAAAAACAATTTATTTATAACAATGTAGATAAACCAATGCGCCTTTTTTTAATAACCAATAAAAAGGATTCTATTTTATTACGAAAAAAAAGCACGTATATAAAACCCAATTCTAAAAATAAAACCTTGCAATTATTTGCTAAAAGATTAATTACAACTGTAAGAGATAGCGCATCGCTTGGTGTTGGAATTGCCGCACCACAAGTTGGCGTTCTTAAAAATATTATTGTAGTGCAAAGATTAGATAAAGAAAATGAACCTTTTGAAGTTTATTTAAACCCTGTTATAAATTATTATTCCGAGAAAAAAAGACCAACTACTGAAGGTTGTCTTTCCATACCTAATAAAACGGCCATAACTTTAGACCGATCTTTTGAAATAAAAATTGAATATGACAAATTAGACGGTTCACATAATGTAGAAACAATTAATAATTTTGTTTCTGTAATATTTCAACACGAAATTGACCATCTAAATGGTATTTTATTTATTGATCATTTATTAAAAGAGAGTAACAAATAATAAATTTCAAAAATGTTTTTACGTAATTTTATTTATAGTCTATTTTTTTTAGCAAGTTCTATTCCTATTTTGTGTCAAAATGATTCTATTATTAATATTCTAGAAAATCAAATTAATACAAAACCAATTAAATCTCTTAAAAAAATTGAAGGTTTATTTTCTAGTACAGATACTATTTCTTTAAATAATGCAAGATTATATGATTTAAAAGGAGAAATATTAAAAAACAATCAAATTATTTACAATGCTATTGAAGCATTTGAAAATAGTTATGACATCTATGAAAAATTAAATGACAAAGAAAAACAAATCATACTTCTTAATAAAATAAGTAGTTTGTACATTGTTTTAAATAAATTTTCTAAGGTAATTGATCAGCAAAATAAAATTGCAGATTTATTAGAAAGTAATGCCGACAAAAATTTGTATTCAAGTAGATATACAGCAAATATGGCACTTATGTACTTTAAAACGGATTCTATAAAAAAAGCAAAATACTATTTATATAAATCAATTAAAGTCGCAAAAAATCACACTAACTTATCTTTGTTAAATAGTCATTATAATGATTTGTCACGTATTTATCTTAAAACAAAACAATTAGATAGCGCTCTTTATTTTAGTAACAAATCTTTAGAATATGGTAAAAAAAACAAAAACCATCAATTAACAATTACATCTTTAATAAATAAAGGCGAAATATTTGAAAAAAAAATAGAATATACTAAAGCAGAAAGAGAGTTTGAAAAAGCGATTAGAATTTCGAATATTGCGGGTTTCAATAATGCTCATATCTATACCAAATTAGGTAACTTTTACAAACGTGTTTACTTGTATGAATTTGCAAATACAAATTTAAGGAAAGCAATTAAAAAAACAATTAAAACAGAAAATAATGATGAAATAAGAAACCTTTATCATGATTTAATGGAAAATTCTATTTTGCAAAAAAAATCAAAACAAGCCCTATATTATTTAAAAAAATACGATTTCTATAATGAGATTAATAAAAAAGAAGAAGTAAAAAGAAATACCGATTATATAAATGATCGTTATAATATGCAACAAGAAGAAATTATTTATTTAAATAATAAGCACAAATTAACAGAAAAAGAAAATGAATTAATTACTCAACAAAAAGTAGCAAAATCAAGTAGAGTTTTATACACAACGTTATTATTTGTCTTTGGTCTTTTATTATTTTTAACTTATTTATATTATAGAAATTATAAATTGAAAAATGAAAAACTTAATATGCAATTAAAAAATACTGTTTTGCGATTACAAATGAATCCGCATTTTATTTTTAATTCTTTAACTGCTATTCAAAATACTATTTTAAAAAATGATACACTAAAATCTGCGGAATTAATCGCTATATTTTCAAAGTTAATAAGACAAAATTTAGATTTTAGTACTAAAAAAAGTATTCTTCTATCCGAAGAAATAGATATGCTTACCAATTATTTAATGACTCAAAAATTTAGATTTGACAATGCCTTTTCATTCAAGATAAATATTTCTCCTAAAATAAAAGCAGATGAAGTAAATATACCGCCAATGTTAATTCAACCTTTTGTTGAAAATGCTATAGAACACGGTTTAAAACACAATAATAAGAAAGGGGAAATTAATATTGACATTACTAAAATTGAAAATGGAATTCATATTACTATTATTGATAATGGCATTGGTTTTAAGTCTTCTAAAAAATATGTAGAAGTCAATGATAACCCAGATAAAATTCATGCAATAAATATCTTTAAAGAACGCTTAAGAATTAGACATAAAAAAGAAGAGGAAAGTTTTAGAATAACCGACATAACTAATAAGAACAATAAAGTAATAGGAACAAAAGTAGCGTTTAGTTTGAGAAATAAAAAAAACAGAAAAGCAAGAAATAAATGAAAGCAGTAATTATTGAAGACGAAATAAACGCACAAGAAGTTCTAATAAACTTGCTCAAATTAATTAATGATAAGATTAAAATAGTTGGTATTGCAGATAATGTAGATAGTGCAATTAAAATAATTAACAAACAGCAACCTGTAATTGTGTTTTTAGATATTCATATAAAAAAAGGTACTGGTTTTGACGTGTTAAAAAGTTTAACCAATTTTAAAGGAAAAATAATTTTTACAACAGCGCATGAAAATTACGCCATTAAGGCTTTTAAATTTAGTGCTTTTGACTATTTGTTAAAGCCTATTAGTCCTGCTGGTCTTGCTAAAGTAATCGACAAAGTAGTAAAAGAAATTAACCGTGAAGATAAATATGACGAAATGCTTGAGGTAATTAAACATAATAAAACTAAAACAGATGACCCAAAAATTATTTTAAAAACTTTAAACAATCAATTTATAATATCTATTTCAAAAATAATTAGATGTGAATCCGAAGGTGCATACACTAAATTTTATATGGCGGATAAAGAACTATTAACCTCAAAAAATTTAAAATATTATGATGAGATTTTATCCGAACATAAGTTTATTAGAACGCATCAATCGCATTTAATCAACTCAAGTCATATGTTAAGAATAAATACAAAAGGTTTTGTTGAAATGAAGGATAAATCACAAATACCAATTTCTGCTCGTAAAAAAGCAAGTGTTAATAAACAACTTAACTTACTATAAATCAATATAATTTCACGCTTTTAAAAGGAGAGCATACGCTTTTAAAAATAGTTGTTATATATTTGTAATTTTATTTATATTTACATTATAAAGGTTATTACCATAATACTTTAATTGATATTTGAATAAATTTGAGGGAATTTATTTAAATGACTTACCCTACTAAATTAATTTAGTAGGGTTTTTTTTGTCATTAATAAAAATTATTTACGGTTTTAAAAAATAATACGACGGTTTTAAAAGCAATGTGTATTTAGACTTTATTTAATATTATATTTGGGTATCTATTAGGAATTTTACCATAATTCTTTCTTTAGTATATAAACCATCAATAATTATTGATGGTTTTTTTTTTAGTGAAAAGATTTATTTATTCTAAAGAATTTCGGTTCCATGTTGTTTATAGTGTGTAGTATTATATTTTTAATATTGTTAAATGTAAAAAAATTCCAAATCTCAAATAAACCCCAAAATTTAAATATCAAAACACAAACAAAGTCTTACATTATATCAGAAACTAGTAATAATAAACAAATTAAATGTTTGATTTTTTAAAAATTGATTTTTGTTTTTTATTTGGGATTTGGAACTTAATTTTTTGGAATTTAAAATAATACCCACAATAAACAACATAGAACCAGAATTTATTATTTCTTTGCGTTCAAGTATTGCGTTCTTTTTTACAAATAGATGAATGGTTATTAAATTCGTAGCATTTGTTTTTAAATTTTTTTAGCATTCTTGTAACTCAAAATACTAAATTGCGACTTATTTACAAGAAATACTTTTAAATGTCTAAATCAAAAATAAAATTTCATTATAAAGTAGTACATTCAGTTGATGAAATTGATAACATTCAATGGTGTTCCATACAAACAAACACTGTTTTTTTAGATTTAAACTACTTAATTTCTATAGAAAAAACAGTAAGTGAAATTATTCAATTTTATTATGTGATTTATTATAACGATAATAATGAACCGATAGGCAAATCTATTTTCCAGAAATTACAATATGACACAGCAACATTTAATATGCAAAGTGTGCCGTGTGAAAAAAGCACTAAAATTTTACAGTATTTTTTAAAACCAAAAATATCGGTATTAATTGCAGGTAATATTTTTGCAACAGGTGATAATATTTACAGTTTTAATAATAATTTCTCTTTAGAAAACATACTCTATAATATAAACCTAGTAACCAATTCTATTTTTAAAAAAGACAAGTCATTAAACTATTCTGTTTTTAAAGAATTTAATCCTAATCAAAATAAAACAACAACTATATTAGAGAAGCATCAATATTTAAAATTTAATATTGATGTAAATATGGTTTTAAACTTAAAAAGTCATTGGCAAAATTTTAAAGATTTATCAACCGACTACAGAACCAAATATAGGTCTAGATTTAAAAACGTTTTGTTAAAATCTAAGAATATCGAAGTTAAAAACTTAAGTGTGGATGATATAAAGAAAAACGCGATAGATTTTCAGAAATTATATAAGCGAGTTTTAGTGAATTCAAATTTTAATATTGGTGTTTTTAATATTGAAACGTTTATTAATTTAAAAGAAAAATTAGCAGATAAATATACTGTTTTCGGTTATTTTAAAGATAATAAATTAATAGGTTTTAGATCTGCTTTTAAAAAGAATGGTGACTTAGAAACTAGTTTTATTGGTCTAGATTATTCGGTTAATTTAAAATATGATTTATACCAACGCATGTTGATTGATTTTATTGATTTTGGTTTCGAAAATAAAGTAAAAACAATCGGTTTTGGTAGAACTGCCGAAACTATGAAAAGCGCATTTGGTGCTTCGCCAATACATATGAATTTATTTATTAGATCTAGAAAAAAAACAGGTAAATTCTTATTGAAATTGATATTACAAAATATTAAACCAACAGAATACAGTTTAAGAAAACCATTCAAAAAAGAATTTTATTCAAAGGTTTTTAATGAGAAACCAGTAGTTGTTACAACAAAAAATAATCATTGTAAAAAAATGCAATTTTGTCCGTTACAAGCAATTAAATCAATATTAACTAATACTGTTGTCCGATAAAATTATAGACAAACACTAAAAACCCAATAAAACAAAGAAGTAAGGAGATATTT
>CAYQTF010000063.1:9890-14325 GCA_964420345.1 uncultured Flavobacteriaceae bacterium | reverse complement strand
ATACAATTTTATCCGAAAAGGAATTTAAAATCGCTGTACAAAAATTAGGAATACACAAAACCAGTAAAATTGTTGTTTATGATAACTTTGGTATTTATACAAGTCCGAGAGTTTGGTGGCTTTTTAAAACTATGGGGCATAAAAACATTGCAGTTTTAAATGGCGGCTTGCCAGATTGGATTAATAACGGTTACAAAACTGAAAAAACAAAAAACACTAATTATAAAAAAGGAAATTTTATTGCGAATTTTAATCCTGAAAATATTGCCTATTTCAAAAATATTAAAGAAAATATTAAATCGGGAAACGCTTTAGTTATTGACGCACGGTCATCGGGTAGATTTTGTAGTTTAATAAAAGAATCTAGAAAAGGATTGCAAAGTGGTAAAATACCTAATTCAATTAATATTCCTTATCAGATGGTTTTAGAAAACGGAAAGTTAAAATCTAAAGATGAATTAATTAAACTTTTCAGTAGTTTTGTTACAGTAGATAAACCTTTAATTTTTTCTTGTGGTTCAGGAATTACTGCTTGTATTTTATTAATTGCAAGTGAACTTATTTTATCACAAAAAAAATCAATTTATGATGGTTCTTGGACTGAATATGCACAATTAGAAAAATAAAACGATGTCAATAGAAATAAAAAATATATCCAAATTTTACGGAAAACAAAAAGCAGTAGATAATGTGAGTTTTTCATTAAAATCAGGAGAAATTGTAGGATTTTTAGGTCCAAACGGAGCAGGAAAATCTACTATAATGAAAATAATCACCACCTATTTAAAACAAGATTCTGGCGAAGTTTTGGTGAATAATTTTAATACATTAACCGATGCTATTTCAGTTAAAAAAAACATTGGTTATTTGCCAGAACATAATCCGTTGTATTTAGAAATGTATGTAAAAGAATATCTGTTATTTTGTGCAGATATTCATAAAGTAAATAAAACCGAAATAGTAAAAGTGATTAATCTTGTAGGTTTGCAAACGGAAAGTCATAAAAAAATAAAGCAATTGTCTAAAGGTTATAGACAACGAGTTGGTTTGGCTTCTGCATTACTTCATGATCCTGATGTTTTAATTTTAGATGAACCAACTACAGGTTTAGATCCAAATCAGTTAATAGATATTAGAAATTTAATAAAAGAAATTGGTAAAGAAAAAACCGTCCTTTTCTCTAGTCATATTATGCAAGAAGTCGAAGCGATTTGCGATAGGGTAATTATTATTAAAAGCGGAAAAATTGTTGCTGATAGTTTAATTGAAAATTTAACAAAAGAAAAATCTTTAACTGAAATTTTTACTGAATTGACCACTTAATTCCCATAATATCCGATAATATGGTAAAGTAAATCCCATAATATCTGATAATATGGTAAAGTAAATCCCATAATATCTGATAATATAGGAAAATAGTATTATCTTTGCAATAATAAAAATATAATGCAATGAAATTCAGATTCTTATACAAAGATTTAAAAAAGCACCTACAACATAAAAATTATACCATAATAACAGGAGCAAGACAAGTAGGAAAAACCTCGTTATTAAAACAATTCTATTTTGATTTATTGGATAAAAATGAAGAAGTAGTATTACTCAATTTAGAAAATAAGGAGTTGCTGAAATCGTTAAATAATGATGTAAAAACGGTTTTTAATCATGTACAAATTGTTCCAAAAAAAATATTAGAAGGCAAAACTAAAAATAGAATTTACCTATTAATTGATGAAATACAATATTTAGATGATCCTTCAAATTTTTTAAAATTTTTGTATGATGAATATGAATATAATGTAAAAGTTGTAGCCACAGGAAGCAGTGCGTTTTATATAGACACAAAATTTAATGATTCGTTAGCAGGCAGAAAACGAATATTTCAATTATATCCACTTTCGTTTAACGAGTTTTTAGTTTTTAAAAGACAAGAAAAAATAACATCAGAAATTACCTATCAAGTTTCCGAACCATCTTATGTGTCTGAATATAAAACAAATACATACACTTTGTTGTTAGAATACCTCACTTATGGTGGTTATCCTGCAGTAGTTTTAGAAAAAGACAAAGAAGAAAAAAAGTGGTTACTTAACGAATTAAAAAACTCTTATCTAAGGAGAGATATTATAGAATCTGGTGTTGACAAAGAAAATAAATTTTTGATGCTAGTTCAGATTTTAGCCGATCAAATTGGTAATTTAGTAAACAGTAAAGAATTAGGCAATACATTAGGTTTAGATCACAAAACGGTAAAAAGATATTTATATATTTTAGAAAAATGTTTTCATATAGATTTAATAAAACCATTTTATAGAAATTTAAGAAAAGAACTTACCAAAATGCCAAAAGTCTATTTTAATGATATTGGGTTACGTAATGCTATTTTAGGTAAATTTGACAACCCGATGAATAGAATAGACAAAGGTGCTTTATTTGAAAACTTTGTCTATAATCAATTACGAATAAAACATAATCAATCTCAAAGTTTAGGTATAAAATATTGGCGAACAGCAGACGGAAATGAAGTAGATTTTATTATTGAAGAAAGTTTTAATACAGGTTATGCTTTAGAGATAAAATGGAATTGCAAACAGTTTAAACCAACTAAATATAAAAAGTTTAAAACTACTTATCCAGACTACAACCTAACCTGTATGGATTCTAAAAATATAGAAATATTAACTTATTAAGACTTATAAATGTAAAGACGTTTTGCAAAACGTCTTTTACATTATGCAAAACGTCTTTACATTTATACTATCTTTGCAAAAAACTTTACAAAATGAATTTAGATTTAATACCAAATATAAAACACACAAAATCGGGTAATTTCTTTTTATTGGCCGGACCATGTGCTATTGAAAGCGAAGAAATGGCATTTACTATTTGTGAAAAAATTCAAGAAGTAACCGATAAATTAGAAATTCCGTTTATTTTTAAAGGAAGTTTTCGTAAAGCAAACCGTTCTAGAATAGATAGTTTTACAGGTATTGGTGATCAAAAAGCATTAGAAATACTTAAAAAAGTTGGGCAACATTTTAATGTACCAACAGTAACCGACATTCATGAAGCGAGCGATGCTGCTTTTGCCGCAAAATATGTAGATGTTTTACAAATACCTGCTTTTTTAGTTAGGCAAACCAACTTAGTAGTTGCAGCGGCAAAAACGGGTAAAGTTGTCAATTTAAAAAAGGGCCAATTTATGAGTGCCGATGCCATGCAACATGCGGTTAAAAAGGTAACCGATTCTGGTAATAACCAAGTTTGGATTACAGATCGTGGAACTATGTTTGGTTACCAAGATATGCTAGTTGATTTTAGAGGAATACCTACCATGCAAAAATATGCACCAGTAGTTTTAGACATTACACATTCTTTACAACAGCCAAACCAAGCAAGTGGTGTTACTGGTGGAAAACCAGAATTAATCGAAACTATTGCTAAAGCAGGTATTGCTGTTGGTGTAGATGGTGTTTTTTTAGAAACACACCATGACCCAAGTATTGCAAAATCGGATGGTGCAAATATGTTAAAATTAGATTATTTAGAAGATTTATTAAGTAAGTTGGTTGCTATTCGTAAAGTTGTTAATTCTTTTTAAGTTGCCACGAAGACTCTAAGTCACAAATATTTGCAAAGAATACACAAAGAAAAATAAATTTTTTAATTTTGATATTAGCAGTTAATAATGCAAAACTCTAAAGCATAAAAAAATAAGATTAGTGCAACTTAGAGTCTTTGTAGTAGTCTTAATATAATAGAACCTTGAATTTTAATACCGTTGTAAGTAATGTGAAAAAACCTAAAGGAAATTAGTGAAACTTTGTGCCATTGTGACTTTGTGGCAGAAAAAAAAACAATAAATTATGTACAAACCAATTTCACAAGAAGAAGAGAAAATAGGTAAAGCCGTAGTCAATGCCGCTTATCAAGTTCATAAAGCATTAGGTCCTGGATTATTGGAAAAAGTGTATGAAGTTTGTTTTTGTCATATTTTACGGAAAGAAGGTTTTAATGTAAAACGACAACAATTTATCCCAATTGTATTTGATGGCTTAGTTTTCGAAGAAGGATTAAGGTTAGATGTTATGGTTAATGATTTAGTTATCTGTGAATTAAAAGCATTAGAAAATGTTAATCCTGTATGGAAAGCACAATTATTAAGTCATTTGAAACTAACAGATAAAAGACTAGGTTTCCTAATAAACTTTAATGTTCCACTGATAAAAAATGGAATTAATAGAATGGTTTTATAATATCGCCACGAAGACTCTAAGTCACAAAGATTCACAAAGATTCACAAAGGAAAATGTAAAAAATATTTTTAGTGCCATTACCTCAAAGAAAGGTTAAAATTAGTGCAACTTAGAGTCTTTGTGTCTTAACAAACAATGTTCCACTGATAAAAAATGGAATTAATAGAATGGTTTTATAA